>JBLMYG010000311.1:0-14977 GCA_050258155.1 Acidithiobacillales bacterium | reverse complement strand
CCGCTGGGGCGGCTCGTGGGCGTATGCGGCGTGTCGGGGTCGGGGAAGTCGTCGCTCGTCGTCGACGTCCTCGCGGCGGGGGCGCGGCAGCGGCTCGGGAAGGGGCTCCCGGCCGGGCTCGATGCGGCCGGTCCCCACGACGCGATCGAGGGTCTCGGGGCGCTCGCGGACGTCGTCCTTGTCGACCAGTCGCCTCTGGGACGCTCGGCCCGCTCGAACCCGGCGACCCTCACGAAGGCGTGGGACGGCGTCCGCGCCCTTCTCGCGGGGACACCGGCCGCGAAGAGCCGTGGCCTCGCGCCGGCTTCCTTCAGCTTCAACACCACCGGCGGGCGCTGCGATCGGTGCGAGGGATCGGGAACGATCACGGTCGACATGCAGTTCCTCGCGGACGTTGAGGTCGTCTGCGACGTCTGTGACGGACGGCGCTTCAAGGCCGAGGTCCTCGAAGTGCGCCTCCGCGGCCGGAACGTCTGCGAGCTTCTCGCGATGACGGTGAACGAGGCGCGCCAGCTGCTCGCAGACGTTCCTACGGTCGCGGACCGGCTCGCTCCCCTCGCGGAGGCGGGGCTCGGCTATATCGCGCTCGGCCAGGCGACGGCGACGCTTTCGGGGGGCGAGGCGCAGCGGCTGAAGGTGGCCTCGTTTCTGCGCCGCGGCGGAGCCGCCGGGCGGGTCCTCTTCGTCTTCGACGAGCCGACGACGGGACTCCATCCGTCCGACGTCGGCGTTCTTCTCCGCGTCTTCCGGGGCCTGCTTGCGGCAGGGCACTCAATCGTGGCGATCGAGCACCATCCCGGCTTCCTGCGCGCCGCCGACCATCTGATCGAGCTGGGGCCGGACGGAGGCCCCGGGGGCGGCTCCGTGGTCTTCGAAGGGGCACCGGCTCGTCTCCTCGCGGAAGGTGCCACAGCGACGGCCCAGGCGCTGCGTGCAACGGTAGAATCGTCGGCACGGTGGGCGAGGAAACCTGGCGCTACGTCCTGACGGTGGAAGGACGCCCCGTGGAGCTCAAGGACGGGGAGGCGACCTTCGGGAGGAGCCGGACCTCGACGATCCGTCTCGACCATGAATCGGTCTCCCGGTCGCACGCCCTGCTGACGCTCCACCGGGGAGGCGTGACGATCCGCGACCTCAACTCCTCCAACGGTACCTGGGTGGGTGGACGCCGGATCACCGGTGAAACGAGCCTCGCGGACGGGACACGGGTTCAGCTCGGGGCCGCCGTGGTCGAGCTGAAGATCGTCTCTCCTTCCGTGCCGTCCGAGCGGACGGCCCTTCTCGATTCGACGACGCAGCCCCCCGCAGCCAGTCTCTCGCGGTCGGGGGGATCGGAGACTCCGGAAGAGGCGCCTCCGCCTCCCGCCGCACCCCCGGCGTCCGTCACGCAGGTCCCCTTCACGGCGTCGAACCTCTTCTCCGACGTCGACCGCCAGGCCCGAGAGACGGCGGGTGAGGCCGCGATCCACGAAGACCTCCTCGGCGCCGCGGAGCGGCGCGAACCCGAAGCGGCTCCTTCGCCCCCTGTTCCCGAAGTCCCTCCTCCTCCTCCTCCGAGCGCGGCGGAAGTCTCGCTGGCGATCGGGGGGCCCGTGCCTCCCCGGGCCGGTCCCCGACCCCGAACCGTCGAACGCCGCGGCATGGTCCCGTCGCCGGACCTTTCCAAGTCGGGAGGCGTCCCGAGGCGCTTCGCCGCCCTCCTCGTGGACGGCGTCATCGTTTCAGCGATGGACGTTCTCCTCTTCACGCCCGCGTTCCTGATTCTCTACTTCCGCCCATCGCTCCAGCCGTCGTCCGCCGCGGCCGACCCCCTCCTCGGCGGCATCGGGCTCCTCTGTTTCGCGCTCGCCTTCGTGGCGAACGTCCTCTACACGGCGGGCCTCTGGGCGCTCCGGGGCCGCACGCCCGGGAAAGCCCTCCTCGGGCTGGAGGTCGTCCGGCAAGGGGGACGCTCGGGCGGAGGCATCGGGTGGAACGCCGCGCTCCTCCGCTTTCTCGTCATGGCTCTCGGCGCCCTTCCCCTGGGTTTCGGATGGTGGATGGCCGCGTTCCGGAAAGACGGGAGGGCGTTGCACGACATCGCTGCCGGAACGTGGGTCGTCCGGAAGCGGTGAGGGTGTCGGGTCAGCCTCCGAGGAGGGTACGGAGCGGGGGAGAGAGCCAGGCTTCCTCGACGCGGACCGAGCCGCCCCGCCGCCGGAAGGACTCGAGACTTCGCCTCGCGCGGTCCAGGAGCCGCGGATCGGTCCTCCCCTCGAGGACGTAGCGCGACCCGTAGAGAACGGCGGCCAGGAGCTCCGGCTCAGCGGACCCCGGAATCGCGAGACGGGCGCGCTCGAGCTCCACCTCGGCCTCGCCGAAGCGCCCCTCGGCGATCGCCTCTATGAGGGGAACGAGCGAAAAGCTGTCTCTTCCTGCGGTTCCCAGCGCCCGAGGCGTCCGGCGGGGCGACCCGCTGCTCTCTGCCCTGGCGGCCCAGAAGGGGGGCGTCGGCAGTGGCGGCACGAACGGGGGCGCCTCGAGGACCGGCTCCGGGGTCGGAAGCCGGCGCGCCGCATCGCGTTCATCGAGGATTCGGGTCCGCTCGAGGAGATCGGCGAATTCGGCCCGCTTCTCGATCACCCCCCCTTCGCGGGAGAGCTGGAAGGAGCGCCGCGCGTCGTCGTCCCGGCCCAGCTCCATGTATGCGACTCCGAGCCAGTAGTAGGGGTCGTACCACTCCAGCGGGTAGCGGCTCGTCCCGAATCCTTCGTCCGCCCGCGTATGGCCCGTGGCAAGGGCGGCGTTCATCCGCTCGACGGCCGTCCTGAAGTCCTTTTTTTTCATGGCCTCTAGGCCGAGCTCGTACTCACGGACAGCAGCGTCTTTGGGTAAGATCGGAGTCTCGGCGACGAGAAGCCCGGCCGTCAGAACCGTGAGGACAATCGCCCCGGAGCCTGCGCGTGAGATGAGCGTGCTGGGGCGCCACTTCAGAGAGGTCACGACGCCCGATTCTAGAAGGTGGAGGCTCAGGGGATTGAAGGCAATCGCGCGCGGTCTCACGGTGGCGGTGGTGTTGCTGCTGGCCATCCGTACCCCCGCCGCGGCGGACGGCGAAGGCTCCGTCTCGTGCCCGCTTCCGAAACCGATTCTGGCGGGTCCTCAAGTGATCCGGTCCGGCGAGTCCTATTCCGTCTCCTGGACCGACGTGCTCGGAGAGGCCTCCAGCAGCGTCGGCTACACCGTCGAGCGCGCGTTCGACGCAGGTTTTGCAGCCGGCGTCCAGAGACTCACGACGAGCCGGACGTCCATCCCGCTGTCCCCCGTCGTCGGCCCGGTCCCCGCGGGCGCCGTCCTCTATCACAGGGTCTCCATCCGGAGCCCGTGCCCGGCGGCGAGCCCCGCTCTCGTCGTCTCCGACGTTCTCGCCATCCCCGTCAGAGCGGACTGCCCGACGCCCGGCGCTCCCGGAGGGCTCGCGGTCGCGCCGCTGGATCCTCCGGCAGGGACAAGCTATGTCGTCTCCTGGAGGGCGGCGGCTTCGGGCACCGGGGGCGAGGACGACCCATCGGAGGACCTGAGATTCCGCCTGCGCCGGACGGCCGCGGACGGCGTCAAGGAGTGGGTCACCGCGAGCTTCTCGGCCTCCTTTGTCGATGCCGCCGGGACGTACCAGTACGAGGCGCGCGCGGAGGCGTCGTGTGGGGCCGTCAGTCCCTGGACCCCGGCACTTCTCGTCGTCGTCGAGGCCCCTCCTCCCGCGCTCGTGCTCGTCGGCGAACCGGGCCCGATCGTCGTCGTGGCAGGCCCGAAGTCGGCCCCCGCCGGGACGAGCTTCTCGGTCCGGAACGCGGGAGCCGGCCCGGCGAACGTGGCCGTGACCTCCGACTCGGCAGCGCTCGCGGCCAGCCCGGCGAATTTCACGCTCGCACCGGATCAGGTGATGAAGGTCGCGGTGACCCTGAAGTCGACGACGGCCATAACAGCCGGCTCGCGGGCAACGATCACTCTCGACGCCGGCGGAGGGGTCGTGCTGTCCGTTCCGATCAGCTTCGTCGTCGCCGGTGCCGCGGCGCCCGCTTCCGTCGTCTGGAGCCAGCCCGACGCGGAGGTGAACGGCCGCGGCGACCCGGTTCCGCTGACGATCCTCAACCCGAACACGATCCCCGCCTCGTTCACGGGGGTGATCCGGCAGCCATGGCTCTCGGTCCGGTCCCTCGACGGGAACGCCTGGGACCGTCCGATGTCGGCCAGCGAGGCTCGAAGCGTCGAGATCGTCGTCGACCGGACGAAGCGGAGCCTGCCCACCGGGACACAGACCGGGACGATCTCCCTCTTCACGGCGGGCGCCTCCGGCGGGTCCTCCAACCTCGTCGTCGTGGACGACGGCGATCCGCCGCTCGTCACGACGGGGCCGGGGGTGCCGTCGGGGCCGGGAGCGGGCGGCTCCACGCCCCGCACGCGGATCCTCTTCCCGTCGCTCGCGAACACCCTGGACGGTAAGGGCGTCGGGTGGTTCTCGTCGGACGTCTGGATCACGAACTCGGACGTCCTGAACTCCGCCGACGTCGAGCTGATCCTGACGCCCGTCAACCGGTACGTCGGGCCGGGCCCGGGCATCGGGGCTTTTCCGGTACCGACGGTCCACCGCATCGCCGCCACGCTCGGGCCTGGCGAGACGCGCCACTTCAAGAACATCCTGGACACGGCGGGACTCGTCGGCGCGTCTTCGCTCGAGGTCCGCTCCGACGCGACGACGGTGACCGCGACGGCGCTCGTCATGAACGAACCCCTGGCGGCGTCCGTTTCCGGAGGACGGCCCGTGGCCCGCGCCACCGCCGGCCCGACGCTCGTCGTACAGCAACCTCCCCGCATCTTCGGCTCCGAGATGCGTCCGGTCGCCCCCGGCGAGGGAGCCAGCGTCTCGGATCCCGAGTTCGTCGTATCCGGCCTGGCCTATGACCCCAACCGGCGGACGAACCTTCTCCTTGCCGAGACCTCAGGCCTCGACACGACGGTCCGGATACAGCTCTTCCAGTCGAACGGCGCCCCCGTGACGAAGGGGGGACAGCCGGTCGACTTCCAGCAGGTCGTCCCTGCCGGGCAGACGGTCCAGATCAACTCTCCGGACCTCTACGACGAGGCCGCCACATATGCGAGCCCTTACTCGTATGCGATCGTCACCTTCCAGCCCCGAGCAGGGAGCTCCGGCTCGGTCGTGCCGCTGGCGACGGTCCTCGACAACCGGACGCAGGATTTCTCCCTTCACGTCGGCGCCTCCACGCGCTCGCTCGATCCGACGAGGATTCCTTCCGCGTTGCTGACGGCCGGGACCCGCGAGGCGTTCGCGGCGGCCGGGCAGACACTGTCGCTGCCCTACGGCGGCGGGCCGTCGCCCCTCTTCTTCCCGGTCGGGCACTCCGTCGGGGCGCCGCTGGCCGGCGGGGTGCAGCCGTTCTGGAAGGCCCGCGTGACGCTGACGAATACCAACCCGAACGCGGGCGAGTCCCGACAGGCCATCCTGACGCTCCTCGACCAGACGGGCAGCACGCCGATCACGCGGGCGGCCTTCGTCATTCCCCCCGGACAGACGCTCTTCTTCGACGACATCCTCACAGAGCTGTTCTCGCTTCCCCAGGAAGGCAATGCGTACGGGGGCGTCCGGATCGAGGCGATCCAGCGGCCCGACGGGACCTGGGCGGGCACCTGGAAGGACGTCGACGTCCAGACCGAGATCTACACGGCCGATCCGAATGCGGGGTCCGGCCCGATGGGCGAGTTCAAGACCGGTATGGAGGCTTATCCCTACTGGCACGGCTACTCGTCCTTCCAGTCGAACCTCGGGGCCGTCCAGATGGAAGGGGCGGAGACCTCCTCGCGCTATCGGACGAACCTGATCCTGCAGGAGGTTGGCGGCGCGCCGTGCGAGGTGGCGGTTGCGGTGTACGCCAGCGGGTCGTTCGTCCCCCTCGCGCAGACGACGATCTCGCTCAAGGCCTACGACTATTTCTCGCACGAGCTCTTCAGGAGCACGCTCGGCCTCGACCTCGGCGAGCTGACCGATGTCCGGGTCGTGGTCCGCCAGATTTCCGGTGACGGCGTCTTCATGGCCTTCGTCTCGAAGATCAACCTCGCCACCGGCGACCCGGCGAACATCTTCCTGCGACCCGCGATGGCCGGCACGGGAAGGTGACGGATTGGCCCGGAGCTCCGTCGAGCGGATCGCCCACTACAGAGTCCTGAAGCGGATCGGGCGCGGCGGCATGGGGATCGTCTACCGGGCGGTGGACGAGCGCGACGGGCGCCTCGTGGCGCTGAAGGTCATCCGGGAGTCGGAGACGTCGGGGGACGAGGACGCGGCTCACGCTCACGAGGCCCGCATCCGGTTCGACCGCGAGGCGGAGATCCTCCGGAGCCTCCTCCACGTCAACGTCGTGGCCTTCTACGAGATCGGCGAAGAGGACGGGACCCCTTACCTCGCCATGGAGTACCTCGACGGAGTTCCCCTGACGACGTACGCGGGGCGCCCCTGGACCGAGACCGTTCCGCTCCTCGTCCAGGCAGCGCACGGGCTCGAATACCTCTCGTCGCGCGGGATCGTCCACCGCGACCTCTCGCCCGACAACGTGCTCGTCATCCGGCGCGGCGGGGAGCGGATCGTCAAGCTCCTCGACTTCGGCGTGGCGAAGATGTTCGAGCGCGGAGCGGGCCTCGAATCGCTCACCGCCACCGGATTCTTTCTCGGGAAGGTCGCCTACGGATCGCCGGAGCAGCTCGGCGCGCTCGGGGAGCGGGCCGCCCTCGACTGGCGGAGCGACATCTACAGCCTCGGCGTCATCTACTACCAGGTCCTGTCGGGCCACCGTCCCTTCGAGGGGAAGGTGCCGGTGGAGTACATCGCCGGGCATCTGAACGTCGTCCCGGCCCCGGTCGCGGCGCCATCCGGCGCGCCGGCCCTGCCGATGGAGATCGTCCGGCTCGTCGCCCGGATGCTGGAGAAGCGGCGCGAGGACCGCCCCGGAAGCTGGCGGGAGATCATCGACGGGCTCGTCGCCGCACTGCGCGCGTCGGGGGCGTCCTTCACGACGCCGACGTGGCCTCTCCCCGTCGTGAAAGGCGCGGCGGGGACAACGGTGGAGACGGCTCTCGTCTCTCCGGCTCCACTCCCGCCCGAGGACCCTCCCACGTTGAGGCTGGGTCTCCGCCGCCGCGGACCGCTCGCCGTGGGGGTGGCGGCCGCCGCCCTTGCGCTCGCGATCGCGGCGTGGGTTCTCCGCTCGGCCTTCCGGAGCCCGGCGCCGGCGCCGCCCCCGTCGGCCGTGGCCCACGTTTCCCGGCCGTCCTCCGTGGCGGCGGCGATCCCGCTCACTGCCGAGGCGGCGCCGGGACGTCTGCAGATTCTGGCCACCCCGTGGGCGCGCATCGTGTCGATCACGAACGTGGCCGGCGAGCGAGCGATCCCCCTGCCCCCGGAGGCGGCGACGCCGTTCCTAACGGCGCCTCTCCCGCCCGGTACCTACCGCGTGCTCCTGTCGTGTCCGCAGCTCTCCGGAAGGCGCACGGAGCGGACGGTCACGGTGAACTCCGGCGAGACAGTGCCCGTGGCGGTCTCGTACCTTCCCTCCTCCGACCTGGCCGACCGGCTTCGGTGAGAGAATCACAGCGCTTCCGATGAGCTTGAGACGAAGGGGGCGGGCCCTGGCCGTGGCATCCATCGCGGCGTCCGCTTTCCTTTCGCGGTCGGCGAACGCACAGATCGACTCGGCGCTCCTGTCGAAGCTCTCCTTCAACCTGACGAACCCCGGAGGGAAGTCGCTGGCGATGGGCGGCGCCTTCACGGCGATCGCCGACGACGCAACGGCCGCGCTCGCCAACCCGGCCGGTCTCGGACTGCTGTCGTCGATCGAGGTGGGGCTCTCCGGAAAGCGGTTTGGCGAGACGGTCGGGCTCGCGACGGCCCGCTCGACGGCGATCGGCCCGCTCAACGGGGCGTACGGCCCGATCACCTCCAGCGCCTCGCCGATCAGCCTCGATGCGACGAGCCTCGACTACGCGGGCGTCGTCATCCCGGTCTCCCGGCGGCTCGTCCTGGCCTTGAGCTACGCCGAGAACCTGCTTTTCGAGGGGGAGACCGGAGCGGAGGGATACCAGTACATCGAGTTCCGTGACAACCGTTCCGGAGGGGTGACGCGGCGCGACTATCTCTACGAGTACCGGGAGTTCGGCTCGGCCACTCTCAGGAACCGTCTCGTCGCCCTCTCGGCCGGCTTCCGTCTCACGGAGCGGGTACGGATCGGCGCCGGCGTCACCTTCAACCGGTCGAGCTTCGAGCTCGGAGGAGACGGCTCGGGCCCGCACCGGATCGTGAGCACGACGTTTCTCTCCCCCGTCTCCACGGAGATCCGGACCGTGACGATGGCGGTCGAGGACTTCGACGGGACCACCCCCGGCTGGCTCCTCGGCGTCCACGCTGATCTCGACGAGCGCGGGACGGTCAGCGTCGGCGCGACGTACCAGTCGGCCGCCAGGACGTCGGGGACGCTCGTCCTCGGCGGAGATGTCCCTGCCGGCCTCGCGGCGGAGACGAGGCGCTCTTTCACCTTCTCCGTCCCCGCCAACGCGTCGCTCGGCATCGCCGTCCGTCCCTTCGCCGGGATGACGGTCGCCGCCGAGGGGCAGTGGATCCAGTACTCGCGCACCTTCGACGTGCCGCTACCGGTCGTCTCGTACAGCGGCCTCGTGGGCCCGCCGCCGGGGGTCTTCGTGGAGGGCGCCCTCGCCACCGTCAGCCCCCCGCCGGACGGCTGGATGCCGCGTGTCGGTGTCGAGTACGTCGCAATCTCGGGAACCACCCGCATCGCTTTCCGGCTCGGATGGCACCTGGAGCCGAGACGCGGCGTCACCGAGAAGCTCGTCGTCACCGACGGCTCGGGAGCCTCTTACTCGATGGACGATCCCCCCTTCTCGGGCGGCGTGTCCGCGGTCTTCGACGGGGGGCAGTCGGAGAACCGGTTCTCCGGCGGGCTCGGCTTCACGTTCGGCAGCGCCCTCTCCCTCGACGCCGCCTACGATGTCGGCAAGAGCGCCCAGAACTTCGCCGTCAGCCTCTTCTGGCGGTTCTAGCGGCGCCCTTGTCCCGACAGCGCGGTAAGGCCGGCCAGAAGAGTCCGGATCTTCGCGAGAGCCCTCGTCGCGCCCGGCTCGTTCATGAGGGCGGCGGCCTCGTCGAGGGAGAACCAGCGGAGGTCGAGCGATTCCGCCGCATCGCGCCTTATGGCCTGGGCCGCCCTCGTGAGGAGCGCGTAGCGGATGTCAAAGTGGAGGTGCGCCGGCTGATCGGCGCGTGCCGGGATCTCGTGGACGTCGAGGTCGAGAATGCCCGGGGAAAGGAGGGCCAGATCCGGAAGGCCCGACTCCTCGGCCCCCTCGCGGAGCGCCGTGGCCGCCGGGTCGTGCTCGCCGTCGTCGTGGCCTCCCAGTTGCAGCCAGGCGCCGAGGCGCCGGTGACGGTGGAGGAGGACCTCGCCCCTGTCCGGCCGGACGACGAAGGCGCTGCCGGTGACGTGTCCGGGCGCCCAGGTCGCCCGTTCGAAGCAGGCGGGCTCGCTCTCGACGAGGGCCAGGATCGACCGGAGGTGCCGCGACTCCGCGGCATCCGAGGGAACGTAGCGGCGAAGTGTCTCCGCGAGGCGGAGCCGCGCGGGGTCGGGCGCGATCACGCGGCGACGTTAGCAGGCCCCAGGCCTTTCGGGCATGATCGCGCCCGTGCCCGCTCCTCTCTTCGACCGTCCCCTCGTGGCGGTATTTTGCGGTTCGCACGCGGGCGTCTCCGCCCGCCATACCGAGGATGCCGCGGCCGTCGGACGGGCCATTGCGCGCGCCGGTGCGGGGCTCGTCTTCGGCGGGGGGCGCGTGGGGCTGATGGGAGCCCTCGCCGAAGCCGTCCTCGAGGAAGGGGCTCCGGTCTACGGCGTCATTCCGGCCGGCCTCGAAAGGATGGAGCTCGCCCACCCCGGGTGCACGCGCCTCGACGTCGTCGCGACGATGCATGAGCGAAAGCAGCGGATCGCTGCTGCTGCTGCGGGTTTCATCGCCCTCCCGGGTGGGTTCGGGACGCTGGAGGAGTTCTTCGAGGTGGTGACGTGGCGCCAGCTCGGGCATCACGAGCGTCCGGTCGTCCTCTTCAACGGCTCGGGATTCTGGGAGCCGCTCCTCCTCACGGTCGCCCGGATGGCGGAGGAGCGGTTCATCCGCGACCCGGTGGAGCACTTCTCCGTCGAGACGACGCCCGAGGAGGCGGTTCGCCGGGCGCTGGCCGGATGGGAAAGAGGCGCGTAGCGCCCCGGCGAGCGGCCGCGCCGCGCCGCGCTGCCCCCGGCCGGAATCGCTTTCTTCTTGCCGTCACCGCCGTCGTCCTGCTCGTCCTCGCCGGGACGGCAGAGGAGCGGACGTTCGGAACCGTCTCCGACGAGCAGCAGATGCTCTACACGGCCGTTTCGATGGCGACCTTCGGCGAGATCGGGATCGGTCGCGGGCAGATCTTCGGCATGCCGCGGAGCGGAGGCGACGCCGTCTCTCCCTACGGCATGGGGCTGTCCCTCCTGGAGGCGCCTCTGGCTGCAATCGCGCTGCCATGGGAGCGGGCCTTCGGCGAGCATTCCTCGCAGACGCTCTTCGTCTTCCTTCAGGTGCTCCTCGTCGCGGGCGCCGCGGCGCTGGCGGGACTCCTCGCGCGGTCGCTCGGCGCAGGGCGCCTCGGGGAGGGACTGGCCGTGGTGGCGGCGGGCCTCGCCTCGCCGCTCTGGGCTTACGTCTCGTGCGGCTTCTCCGAGCCGCTCCAGGCTCTCTGCCTCGCCGGCGCGGGAGCCTCGGCCCTTCTCGCGGCGTCGCGCGAGGCCGAGGGCGTGGCCGTCTCTGCCCGGCGCCTCGCCGCCGCGTCCGGCTTCTTCGCCGGATTCGCCTTCCTGACGAAGGACGTGAACGCCCTGTTCGGGGCGCTCCTCCTCCTTCCGCTTCTCTTCGACGGCGAGGGCCGGCTGGCTCCGGGACGGCGGCTTCGCCTCGTCGCCGCGGCGGCGGCCGGAGGAGCCGTGCCGGCCCTCGCAGGACTCGCCTTCGAGATCGTCCGCTTCGGCCGCCCCTTTTCGTCCTATGCCTCGCAGCGATTCACGCACAACGTGTTCGACGGCCTCTGGAGGCTCCTCGTCGGCCCGAACAAGGGGCTCCTCTTCTATTTCCCTCTTCTTCCCGTGGCGGTCGCCGGCCTCGTCCTCCTCGTGAGGGCAAAGAAGACGCGGGCGGGAGGGATGGCGATCGGCCTCACGGCGGCGGGCGTCTGGGCTCTCTCTGCGGGGTGGTGGGCCTGGGACGGGAGCCACGGCTGGGGGCCGCGCTTCCTCGTGCCGCTCATCCCGCTCCTCGCCGCCGCCTCCGGCGTCGCCGCGGAGCGCTCGTCATTCTTCCGACGCGGGGCCGTTGCCCTCGCGGGCCTCGGTGTCGTCGTGAACCTTCTCGGCGTCCTCCAGACCGAGGCGGCGAGCGGACACTACATCGCGACGACGGGCGGCGTCCGGGTGAGCCGCGAGGAGTTCGAGAGCTTTCCGGCCGCGTTTCGCGAGGCGACGGGGCAGAAGGAGCCGGTCGTGCCGCGCAATCAGGTGGCGCGGTACGACGCCGCCTTCGCGCCCATTCCTCTCCACCTGTTTCTCCTTCGCCAGCGTCTTTCGGCAACGGACCCGGCGGACGCCGCCAGACGGCTCGAGGCCGCACCCTGGCTCCGGGCACACCCCGATGCGCGGCCCCGGATCACCGTCGGAGCCGCGGTCCTGACGACGGTCACGCCGCTCGAGAACTACCTCGTGGCGCCCTTCCGCTGGCCTCACCTGGGCGCCGCCCTCACGCGCCGGGACGAGGATCCCCCCGGAACCTTCAACAATGCGTGGCGCAACGGCGTTGCCGACCAGGTCTTCCGAAACCTCGACATCGGCCGGCCGGAGCGCGCCGCACCGTTGGCAGCGTTCCTTCACGAAGAGCTTCCGTCGGGCTACTCGGCGGCGGTCTACGCAGAGTGTTTGCGGGCCGCCGGGAAGCGGGACGAGGCCCGCGCGTTCCTTCGATCCCTCCCGGACCGGGCCCGGCAGGCGCCCGCGGTGAACCTCGTCCAGGCTCTGATCGCGCGGGACGACGGGGACGACGAGGCCGCGCGCGCCTTTCTGGTTGAAGCGGGGAGGCGGCTCCGGACGCCGGCCATCGTCCGTGCGCTCGGCTCGCCCCCGGGCCAGTGGCCCCGCGCCTTGAGGCTCTTCCTGACCGACGTCCCCGGCGCCGGGGCGCCCGCTCCCGGCGGGTCGTGAGGGTCCGGTAAGATGGCGATATTGTGAGACGAACTCTCACCAGCCGCGGACTCCTGCTTGCCGTCCTCCTGCCGGCCGTGGCCGCCGCGGCGGCCGGAGGGGTCAGGTGGCGGGGCCTCGAAGGCGGCCACGCCGAGGCACGGAAGACCGGCAAGCCGGTCCTCTACTTCTTCACCGCCGACTGGTGCGCGCCCTGCCATGTCCTCGAGGAGAGGGTCTTCTCCGACGCGGAGGCTGCCCGGAAGGTCGAGAAGCTCTACGTCCCGATCATCCTCGAGGACCGCCGCAGGGAGGAGGGGGCGAACCCGGCGGGAATGGAAGCGCTCGCCCGGGCATTCGGCGTGCAGGGCTTCCCGACGCTCGTCGTGACGCGCCCCGGCGACAAGGGCGGCTTGAGGCTGTCGGGGTGGGCGGGGAGAGAGAGGACGCTCGACTTCATCGGGGCCGCTGCAGGACGCCTCTCGGAACTGGAGAAGGAGGGCGCCGCAAAGCGCTGAAGGGGGGATCTCGATGAGCACCAGGATCCTGGTCCGGACCAACGGCCCGCTCGTCGTCGAAGGGGAGTTCGGGCTCGTCGACGCGACCGAGAAGCCGTTCGGCCTCGGCGGCCGGACGAAGATCAGCCTCTGCCGCTGCGGGCATTCGGCGAACAAGCCGCTCTGCGACGGCACGCACGGGAAGATCGGCTTTCAGGACGCCTCGATGGCGCGCGATCTCCCCCCGCCGGTGCCGAAGCCCTGATCGCCCGCTACGCCGCCCCGGCCCGGAAATTGATGACGTCGCCGTCCTCGACGACGTAGTCCTTCCCCTCCAGGCGAAGCGACCCCTGCGCCCGGCAGGCGGCGAGCGAGCCCGCCTCCATCAGCTTCTCGAAGGGGACGACCTCCGCCCGGATGAAGGTCCTCTCGAAGTCCGTATGGATGACGCCGGCGGCCTTCACGGCGTGCGTCCCGCGCGGAACAGACCAGGCGCGGCACTCGTCCTCGCCGACCGTCAGGAAGGAGACGAGCCCGAGGAGGTCGTAGGCGGCGCGGAGGAGGCGGCCTACGGCCCGGTCGGGTAGGCCGAGCCCCTTCAGGAACTCCACCTGGTCCGCGGCCGACATCGCCGCGATCTCCTGCTCGATGGGAGCGGAGACGGCGGAGAAGCGAACTCGCGGCTTTCCCGCCCACCGGTCGAATCGGGCCCGCGCGACCGCTCCCGGAAGATCGGCCGCGTCCGTCTCGTCGGCGTTCAGGATGACGAGAAGGGGCTTGGCCGAGAGAAGGCCGAATCCGCGAACGAGCTTCTGCTCCTCCGGGGAGGTCTCGAGGTCGCGGAGCGCTTCCCCTTTCTCCAGCACGGCCTTGTAACGGGTCAGCACCGCCTTTTCGGTCTCCAGCTCCGGTGATTTCTTCTTCGCGAGGTCCCTCGTCACGCGCTCGAGGCGGTTCATCACGATCTGGAGGTCCGCGAGGAGCATCTCGGTCTCGAGAAGCTCGAGGTCGCGGGCCGGGTCGATCGATCCTTCCGGGTGGGGGACCGCCTCGGAGGCGAAGCCCCGAACGACGACGGCGAGGCCGTCCATGGGGCGGAGCTCCGGAAGGTTCAGGCTCTGCCCGCCCCCCTTCGTGACCGCAGGCACGTCCACGAACCTCACCGTGGCGGGAGTCTCCTTCTTCGGCTTGAACATCTCGGTCAGCCGGTCGAGGCGTGGATCGGGGACGTGGGCGATGCCGACATGTGCCTCGCGCTTGTGCGGCGTGGCGGCGGTGGTATGGCCGGTCAGGAGGGAGAAGAGGGTCGTCTTTCCCGAGAGCTCGAGCCCGAGGATGCCGAATTCCATGGGGGGATTCTCCCCCGGAGGCGGCCTTCCGCGCTTCCGGGCGCTACGATTCGGGAATGCCACGCGCGCCGGACGTCTCCATCCCCGTCGCCGCGATCAGGGGCTCGGTCTACTCGAAGCTCCTTCACAAGCTCGCAGGGCACCGGGGCGAGGTCTACCCGTTCCACGTCGGCGACACGTACCGTGACCCGCCGCCGGGCTGCGCGATGGAGGACCTCAAGTCCGCCGAGCACCCGGACATGAACCGGTACACGCCGCCGCAGGGGCTCCCGGCTCTCGTGGACGCCGTCGTCGAGAGGACCCGGGCGCGGACCGGGGTCCCGGTCGGGAGGACGCAGGTCTTCGTGACGGGGGGCGCGACGGCCGGCCTTTCGAACGCCGTCGGTGCGGTGGCGTCGACGGGAGACGAGGTGCTCCTCCTCGCCCCGCACTGGCCGCTCATCGACGGAATCTGCCGGACCTACGGCGCGATTCCGGTCGACGTCCCCTTCTTCGGCGTGGCCGTCTCGCCCCAGTCGGCCGTCGAGGCTGTCGAGGCGAAGCGGACGCCGCGCACCGTCGCCCTCTATCTCAACACGCCGAACAACCCGACGGGGCGCGTCATCCTCCCGGAGTGGCTGGAGGCGATGGTCGAATGGGCGCGGAGGAACGATCTCTGGCTTCTCTTCGACGAGGTCTACGAGGATTTCCAGTACGAAGGGACTCACACGCCCGGCTTCTCGCTCGCGCCGGAGCGTTCGCTCGCGGCGTACTCGCTCTCGAAGGGGTACGGGATGGCGGGCTACAGGTGCGGGTGGCTCGTCGGCCCCGAAGCTCCGAT
>JBLMYG010000310.1:0-4399 GCA_050258155.1 Acidithiobacillales bacterium | reverse complement strand
AGGACGGTGGGAGGATTGGGACGCGGTTCTGACTGTCACCGGGGACGAAGTCGGCCTGGCGAGATCGGGTCTACCGTCTGGAAGACCAGGAGCTGGTTCCCCGAGCCACCTCGAGGCCGCTCTCGAGGAACTGGGAGAGATGTTCCGACATTCGCTCCCCGCCCCCTTTCGCGATGGCGGCGAAAAGGACCGCCCCGGCCACGTTACTCGAGGTCAGGTGCTCCGCCGGCGGCGCCGGGGGCGCCTCGGGCGGGCCGAGGCTTCCCCCGCTCACGAAGGCGGCCATGGCCGCGCACCCTGCCGCCGTGTGGACGCCGTCGGCCAGAGCCGCAGATTGGCCCGCACGCCGGTTCTTTTCGGACGGATCCGCGACCCACGTCTCCGCCGCCCGGAGCGCCGCGGAGTCCGGGAACGTACCAGCGCTGCGAGCGCAGACGCAGGCCCAGAAGACCGCCTCCCGCTTCGGCAGGGCGTGGGCGAGGAACTGGATTGCTGCGGTGAGGAGCTTTTTCCCTTTCAGGAGCTCGAGATACTGCAGCGGCGAGGCCTCGGGCTTGAGGAGCTTCCTCGCGTCGTCGCCGATGTCGAAGCGCTCGCAGACCTCGAACGCCATCCGGGCGCCGATCCTGGGCAGTTCCCCTTCTGTCATCTCGCCTCCCGAGCCGGCACGGGTCGCCGGGTCGAACCATCTGATCCAGAGCCGCTAGCGGGGCGCGCGGCGATTCACTCGCTTCACTGCTTCGTTCACCCGATGATGACCGTCGGCAGTCCCTTCAGGATCGGGGCGGTTCCGCCGCAGGCTTCGAACACCTTGTCTCCCATCCGAGCGGCTGCGAGATTCCCTACGACGACGGTGGTGCTCGCCTGCGTGACGAATCCCGGCCCATGCGGCGGGATGGGAACAGGGATGGGACAGATGGTCATGTCGGAGAGGCTGGCCATCGAGGCCATGACGGCGATGGCCGCCGCGCCGGCCGCCAGCTTGATTCCCTCGGTATAGGCGATGTTGGCGGCCGGCTGGCCGCCCGGGACAGCGGAGGCCGCCGTCCAGGTCGCCGTCAGCGCTACATTCGTCGCATTCAAGACGGCAACCATGCTGCCGGCCGTCCCTGCGGCAGCAGGCGCACCGGCCGCGGCCGCTGCGGCCCCACCCTTTACAAGAGCCTGCGAGATGTTAACGAGGCTGGGTGTCGCATCAGCCGGCGTCATCTGCGGCCTCTTCATGAACGAGTTCATCACGTTCGAGAGACCCTCGACCGCGCTCGCCATGGCTGCCGGCAAGGACCGCCAGGCGGGAAGCATTCCGATCAGGACAGTGACGCAGCCTGGGCCGGGAACCAAGGGCATCCCGTGAGCTGTCTGATCGGACAACCGGGCGGCCGGTGGCATCGTTTCTCCTCCCTCTCCGCATTCGTGAGACGAATCACTTGACGGGTCGCGGGCGCTCGAACGGGTCTGGGTGCCTCACGACGGGTAGTCCGGGTGCCGACAAGGTCATCTCGGAGATCCATTGTGTCGGTTTCCCCCAGCCTCCGGAGAGGTCGACTTCGGTCCCCAGCGCGGAAGGCTGCTCGCTCAGCTTCATCCCGGGCCGTTGCTCCACCCAGCCCAGTTCGAAGATGACCCGTTGCACGCGCGTTTCCTTTCCTTCCTCTTTCTTGATCTGCGGATAGAAGGGATGCCGTTCGATGAGCGGCAGACCGAGTTGGAGGCGTCCTGTGCGGGTGCCTCCCGGCTGCACGACCGACACGTAGGTCGGAGGCCTCCTTGCGATGCTCAGGAGAGGCGGCTTCGGCAACAGGGCGCAGATAATCCGAACGGCGTCGGTGCCCTGGAGAAGCACGAAGGCCTGTTCGGGCTCGACCTTCGTCAGAGGCCCCTCGAAGCTGGTCAGTCGGTCGAAGACGTAGATCAACTTGTCGGAGCGGTTCCGCACGTCGTATCGGATCGTGAGCGCATCCTTCCCCACGTCCAGCTCGGCCTTCAGCTCCATGTCGGGTCTCACGCTCGTTTCCATTCTTGTCTCTCCTCCGGAGGCCGGCCGCACTGCGGGCGCGATTACGAGCACGGTCGCCACGACCCCGAGTAGGGTTTGTCTCTGAGTCGTGGCGGTCTTCACGTCAGCGGCACGGCGTGTGAGTCATGGTCGGTGCGCTGCCAATCCTGCCCCAGGTCTCTCAAGAGGTTGTTCTCGCTGACCTGAGCATTGCTGTGATCGTTGATGCCAATCGTCTGAGATTCCTCCTGGTCGCCCGTGCTGTCGGCGGGATCGGGGGTTTGCGAGAGGTTGTTTCCCCGAGCGTTGTGATCGGCATGGTTGAGCTCGTGGCCGAGGAGGGCTTCGTCCGGCTGCGTCTCCGTTCTGGTCGCGCCGGTCGCGGGATCCGTGACGTTGTACTGCGCGTTGTAGCCCGGCTGCCACGCGACCGTGCTGTCGGATCCAGAGCCATCGGACGTCACCGGGTTTCCGGCGGAATCGGTGTAGTTCCCTGCAGGCATGGCGTTCCAGCTAGCGGCCTGGGCTGACCCGCCGCCCGAAGCGGCGGCTTCTGCGGGCGTCGCTTCCCTGACGGTCGTCGTGTGCCCGTTCGACTGGAGGTTGTCGATCAACTGGTGGCCCGTGGGCGTGGCGTCGATCGAGGCCAGGGTCTGTAACGTCCTGTTCGCGAAATCGGGGCTGCCGGTCACGGCGACCCCGGAGCCCCCGTAGGTGAACGTGTTCGTCGCCGGGTTGTACGTCGTGGGGCGCGCGTGGTACCCCCCTTCGTGAACGCGGGTCCGCCCTCCGCCGCCCCCGCGGGGCTGTCGATCGAGATAACCGGGCTCGCCGGTGTCCGCCCCGGCGCAGTCGAGAGGCAGCTCATAGTCGATTCCGGCAGTCGGGCTGGCTGAGCCGCCGGAGTTGATCCGGACGACCGGCCCCTGAATGGTCACACCTGCCGGCGAGACTTCCACGAAGCTGCTGCCGACCGTCAGGACGACCTTCGTCATGCCCTCGATGGTCACCGAGCGCGCGTTGATCTCCTTGTTGCCGCTGGCATAGTGTTTCGAGGCCGCGTCCACCTTCAGGCTGAGGGCACCACCGCTATACGCATCGATCTTCCCGTCTCCCCGGAAGAAGACGTCGCCCTTGATGTGCAGATCATGGCTCCCCCCGACCGTCACGGCATGCTCACCGCCAATGCACTCGTTGCGCGCGCCCCCGACCGTTTCGTAAAGGTTCTGTCGCACGCGCACGTCCATCCTCTTCTGGGAGTGGATGAAGATCTGCTCCTTTCCCTTCTTGTCCTCGATGCGGAACTCGCAGAACTCCTTCGGCGCGCCGCCGAGTGTGCTGCGGCTCTTGAGGGTGCTCATGGTCTTGTAGTCGGGGAGCTTGTAGGGGGGCATCTGCTCCGCGTTGTAGACACTCCCCACGACAATGGGCTGGTCCGGGTCCCCCTCGAGGAAGTCCACGACGACTTCCTGTCCGATCCGGGGAATGTGGATCGCGCCCCACTGCTTGCCGGCCCACGGCGTCGTCACGCGGAGCCAGCAGGAGCTGTCGACGTCGTTCTTCCCCTCGCGGTCCCAGTGGAACTGAACCTTGATCCGTCCGTACTTGTCCGTGAAGATCTCCTCCCCCGGAGGCCCTACGACGACGGCGGTCTGGGTCCCCGTCACGACGGGGCGCCGCGTCAGCCGCGGGGGCCGGAAGGGGAGGGCGGAGGGAAAGCAGGTGAAGTGGTTCTGGTAGCTGAAGCCGCCGCGTTCGGAGCGGACGTCGGCCGCCTCGGAGGCGACGTGCTCGACCTCGAAGAGGACCCACTCCCCGTCCCCTTCGAAGTGACGCTGGAGCGTGAACTTGTGCCCCGAGACGAGGTGGCGGACATTCGAGGAGCCGCTGACGAGGACGGTGGCGGCCGCCGCCTCCTCCATCCGGATGTCCGAGGTGCGGGTGTTGTCCTGGAAGATCTTCTGGAGCTCCGACGGCTGCTCGCCTCCCGACTTGTTGATGCCGTCGAAGCGCTGGGCGTAGGCGCCGGGCCAGTCGTAGAGCTCCAGCTTGTCGTTCCCCCCGACCTTCAGCTTGTGGCTCGACTTGCCGGCGGCCACCGAGGCCTGAATGTCGGTCTTGGCCTCCAGGTGCTTGTGGGGCAGCTCGAAGCAGTGGTCCCAGAGAGTCACCTTTCCCGAAGGGAGCTCCTGCGACTTCTCCCAGGAGAGGACCCGGTCCTCCACGCGCGTGCCACCGATCACCCCCTCGAAAATGACGTTGCTGTTCGGGGTGAGGCTGGAGTGGCTCCCGGGGTCGTTGGCCACGACCATCGTGTGGCTGCCGCTCTGGTGCTTGAAGAAGTAGTAGATCCCCTCCTCCTCCATCAGCCGGCTGGCGAAGGCATAGTCCGACTCGCGGTAC
>JBLMYG010000309.1:0-4247 GCA_050258155.1 Acidithiobacillales bacterium | reverse complement strand
GGGATGCGGTGGCCCGCCGGCCCGGGTCCGCGTGCCGGCGGTTGAAGCGTTCGCGGTACTGGCCGGGAGCGACGCCGACCGTCCGAAGGAAGGCCCGCCGCAGCGACTCGGGATTTCCGAGGCCGCTCATCGAAGAAACTGCCTCGAGCCCTCTGGACGACTCCTCGAGAAGGCGCCGGGCCGTCTCGACACGGACGGACGTGACGAACCGCGCCGGGGTCGTCCCGACCTGGCGCGTGAAGACCCGCGCGAAGTTGCGAGGGCTCATCGCCACGCGCCGGGCCAGCGTCTCGACGGAGAGGTCCGCGCGCGGGTGGTCGAGGATCCAGGCCTGGAGGTCCCGGAGCGTCTCCTTCTCGGCGAACTGGACGGCGAGCTGGGCGCTGAACTGCGCCTGCCCGCCCGGCCGCCGGAGAAACAGGACCAGCTCACGGGCTACGGCGAGCGCCACGTCGCGCCCGTTATCCTCCTCCACGAGAGCCAGCGCCAGGTCCATTCCGGCGGTGACGCCGGCCGAGGTGTAAATCGATCCCTCCTTGACGAAGATCGTGTCCGGCTCCACCCGAAGATCCGGGAACTGGCAAGCCAGCTTCGCGCACGAGGCCCAGTGCGTCGTGGCCCGCCGCCCTGCAAGGAGCCCCGCTTCCGCGAGGAAGAACGTCCCCGTGCAGACCGAGGCGAGCCGCCTCACCAGTGCAGCCTGCCGCCGGATCCAGCGGAGGAGCGCGGCGTGCTTGCGCCACCGCTCCATCCCGCGGCCCCCCGCGATCAGGAGCGTGTCGATTCCCGGGCCAGCTTCGTCGAAGCGCCGGTCGGCGAGAAGACGGAGGCCCGACGAGGCGGGGAACGAACCGCGCGAAAGGCCCAGGATCTCGACGCTGTAGGCGTCGTCCGTTCGCCTGCCGTTGTCCACCAGCCACCGGGAGGTCCGCGAGAAGACCTCGAGCGGCCCGATGACGTCCAGAATCTGGCAGTCCGGGTAGGCCAGCATGGCGACCCGCAGCGTTCCTTTGGGGGGGAGTCCCGGTCCGGACGGGTCGGGACGGGGAAGCCCGCGTCTCATGCCGGAAGGATGCCGCCCGTTGGCTGGGGAGACAATGACAACGTTCCCACGTTTTCTGCCAGACGACGAGGGCCGCCTTCCGTTGTGCAGCGTGCCTCGGGATCCCCTCGCAGAGGCGTCCTCATGCACCCGATCCGGGCCGGAGGAGTCGGCGTTAGTGTGCGAAACGCTCTAGAATCAGGACATATGGCTGAGACGGCCAGAGCCGTACCTGGGAGTCTCCTGAAGCTCTCCGAGACAGAGCAGGACGAGGACCGCGAGCTGGAGTTCGAGCTGGCGTTCCTGAGGAGCCTCTCGACCGCCCAGCGCTTCGAGCTCATGTTCGATCGGTCGCGCCAGATGGCCGAGTCCCTGAGGGCGCATGGACACGGAGAAGCTGCTTCAATCCTTAAACGCCCGTAAGGTCCGCTATGTCGTGATCGGCGCGACCGCGTTTCCCGTGTACGGATACGCGCGGGCCACCCTGGACGTGGATCTTTTCGTCGAGGCTTCGGCGGAGAACGCGCGCCGCGTCCGCGAGGCGCTTTCGGATTTCGGGTACGACGTCTCGGACCTTTCCGTCGAGGACCTTCTGACCAAGAAAGTCCTGATCCGGCAGTACGTCCTCCAGACGGACATTCATCCGTTCGCCGCCGGCGTAACGTTCGAAGACGTCTGGAGGAACCGCGTCCAGAGCCAGCTGGGGAAGACTCCAGCGGCCTTTGCTTCTCTCGATGATCTCATTCGGATGAAGCAGGCGGCGGGCCGTCCCAAGGATCTCGAAGATCTGAAGGTGCTGCGGAAGCTGAGGGACGTCAGATGAGCTGCACGACCACGATGCCTGTCACGCTCCTCGTCACCGAACTCCGCTCGCCCCCGGGGTCCATCGTCTTCGCGCGGAGGGGAGAGGCTCTCTGCGCCCTTTGCTTCAAGGAGCACTGGCCTTCGATGCTCAGGGAGCTGGAGCGCCGCTTCGGCCAGCCGGACCTCCGGACTGGTCCGGACGGCGGCCAGCCCGGCCGTGCGCTGCGCAGGTACTTTGATGGAGAGCTCGATGCCCTGGACGGCGTCGCCGTGGACACCGCGGGGACTCCGTTCCAGGAGAAGGTCTGGTCGCGGCTCAGGAAGATTCCGCCGGGGCTGACCGTCTCGTACGGGGAGCTGGCGAAATCTGTCGGCCGCCCCTCGGCCGTCCGCGCCGTCGGAGGCGCGAACGGGCGGAATCCCGTCTCCCTCGTCGTCCCGTGCCACCGCGTCATCGCGGCGGATGGAACGCTGGGCGGCTACGGCGGGGGCCTCGCACGCAAGCGCTGGCTCCTGGCGCACGAAGGGGCGATCATCGCGTGACAGGCGAGGAGGCGCTCCCGGACTTCACCCGGATCTTCGAGACGTGGCACGGCAAGGTGCACGCCTATGCGGCGAAGCTGATCGGTCCGGAGGAGGCCGACGACGTCGCGCAGGAGGTCTTCATTCGGGTCCGCCGGTCGCTCGGAACGCTCGAAGAGCCGTCAAAGCTCGGCTCCTGGATCTATGCGGTCACGCTCAACGTGGTCCGGGACGCCGTGAGGAAGCGCGCCTCCCGCGGCGATCGGCAGGCCCCGGATTCGCCGGATCCGCTGGCCCTGCTGCCGGATGTCGCGGCGCGCACGCCCGAGGAGGCTGTCATCCGGGCGGAGATGGTCGACTGCTACCTCGACCACGTGCGGCAGCTTCCGCCCGCCTACCACGAGGTCTACGTCCTGTCCGAGTTCGAGGAGTTGACGAACGAAGCGATCGCGAAGCGGCTCTCGATCTCGCTCGGAACCGTCAAGATCAGGCTGCACAGGGCGCGCAACCGGCTCTTCGCCGAGCTTCGGCGAAACTGCTCCTGCTACGTCAACGAACGGGGCGAGCTGATGGGCGCGCCGAAAAGGCCGTGAAGGCGGGAGGTGCTACGCCGGAACAGAGAGGCCCATCCGGCGCAGCAGATCCCGGTAGCGCGGGTCGGTGTGAAGCGGCGCAAAGCGCGGGTCCAGGTTCATGTACGGCATGAACCCTGATTCCTCCTCGAAGGCTTTCCCCAGCCAACCAAAGGTCTGATCGGTCCGGTCCAGACCGGCGTAGACGGCGGCGATGTCGTAGGCCGAGACATAGACCTTCTTTGACTTTTCGAGCAGGTCGGAAAGGAGCGCCTCGGCGGCGGCACGGTTACCGGACTTTGCGAAGACGTGAGCAATGGCCGCCGTCCGGAGCGTCGAGAGCCCCTGCCCCGCCTTGAGTGCCGAAAGGGCTTCCGGATACCGGCCGAGCTGCTCGTAAGCCCAGCCCATGACGACGGACGCCCAGGAGTTGGAGGCGTCCAGAGTCAGGGCGCGGCGGGACTCCTCGACGGCTTTCCCGTAACTGCCCGCCATGAGCTCATGCCAGCCGAAACAGCCGATGGCCATCGAGTCGAACGGATCGTGCTCCACCGCCAGCCTGCACTCCTCGGCCGAGTCCCGGCTGCGATTCATGCAGAGCAGGAAATGCGCATAGTCGTGGCGCACGTGAGCGTCGCTGGGGTCGAGCCTGATGGCGTGCCGGAAATCCTCTTCGGCATCACGCCAGCTCCATCTCGTCTGCAGCTTGGCGAGGGCGAGGGAGGCGTAGGCATCCGCCAGCGTCGGGTCGAGCTCGATGGCCCTTGAGGCGGCACGCCGTACCTTCTCGAAGAGTTCTCGCGGCGCGCTGACACCGAACAGGCCCTGGTAATAGAAATCTCTCGCCAGGCCCGCGTACGCCTGCGCGTACCCCGGATCAAGCGCGATCGCCTTCTCGTTCTCGCCGCGCAGATAGGCTTCGTAGGCCTGCGGGTTCACCGGGCGCGCCAGCGCCAGGCGGACCTGCGGGCTCGGCTTCAAGGTGCGCTCGATCCCCTGAGCGACCGCCTGGGCCACCTCGGACTGGACGGTGAGAATCTGGCTCAGGTCGCGGTCGTACGTCTCGGCCCAGACCTGCGACTGATCCTTCACGCGAATCAGCCGCGCAGAGATCCGGACGCGGTTCCCCTCGCGCCGGACGCTCCCGTCCACGACGTACGTCACGCGGAGATCCTGCCCGATCTGGTCGATACGCTTGTTTGTCCCCTTGTACCGGCCGACCGAGGTGCTTCCGATGACACCGAGCCTGTCCGGGTAGAGGCGGCCGAGGACGGAGATCATCTCCTCGAGCAGGCCTTCGGCGAAAT
>JBLMYG010000308.1:0-3139 GCA_050258155.1 Acidithiobacillales bacterium | reverse complement strand
GCGGATCCCGCTGACCGTGGCGGACTACGACCGCGACTGGGGGACGGTGACGGTCGTCGTCCAGGCCCTCGGGAAGACGACGCGCGAGATGATGCGCGACTTCAAGGAAGGGGACACCTTCTCCGACTTCGTCGGGCCGCTCGGCCTCGAGAGCCACGTCGGAAAGATCGGTCACGTCGTCCTCGTGGGGGGTGGCCTCGGGATCGCCCCGGTGTTCCCGCAGCTGCGGGCCTTCAAGGAGGCCGGGAACCGGACGACGGGGATCATCGGATTCCGGTCGAAGAACCTCGTCTTCTGGGAGGAGCGCTTCCGACGCTACTGCGACGAGCTGATCGTCTGCACCGACGACGGGACGTACGGCAAGCCGGGATTCGTCACGGTCGCCCTGAAGGAGCTGCTGGAGAAGGAGAAGCCCGACCTCGTCGTGGCCATCGGGCCGCTCCCGATGATGCGGGCCTCCTGCGACGTGACGCGCCCCTTCGGCGTCAAGACCATGGTTTCGCTGAACTCCATCATGGTGGACGGGACCGGTATGTGCGGCTCGTGCCGGGTCTCGGTGGGCGGGCAGACGAAGTTCGCCTGCGTGGACGGCCCTGACTTCGACGGGCACCAGGTCGACTTCCCCGAGCTGCAGCTCCGGCAGGAGCGCTTCAAGTCGCAGGAGTCGACGGCGGCGAAGGACTTCGACAGGATCTGCTCCATCGAGACGCAGCTCTTCGAGCTGAAGAAGCGGAATTACAAGAAGTTCAAGCAGCTCGCGGAAAAGGCCACCAAGATGCCGGAGCGCGACGCCGAGGAGCGGTCGCACAACTTCGAGGAGGTGAACCTCGGCTACACGATGGCCGACGCCCTCGTCGAGGCGGAGCGGTGCATCCAGTGCACGGTGCCGACCTGCATCTCCGGCTGCCCGGTGGCCATCGACATCCCCCGCTTCATCCGCCACCTCCTGATCCGGGATCTGCCGGGCGCCCTCTCGGTCATCCAGGAGACGAACCTCTTCGCGTCGATTTGCGGCCGCGTCTGCCCGCAGGAGACGCAGTGCGAGATCCAGTGCGTCCTGGAGAAGAAGATGCAGCCGGTGGCCATCGGGCGGCTCGAGCGGTTCGTCGGCGACAACGCTCCTGTGCCCGAGGTCCGCCCGCCGGAGAACGCCGGACAGCTCGGGAAGGTCGCCATCGTCGGCTCGGGCCCGGCCGGCCTCGCCTGCGCGGGAGACCTTGCCCGCAAGGGGGCCGATGTCACGGTCTACGAAGCGCTGCACGTCATCGGCGGCGTCCTGAAGTACGGCATCCCGTCGTTCCGCCTGCCGCGGACGACGATCGACCGGGAGGTGAACGTCCTCCGGAAGCTCGGCGTGAAGATCGAGACGAACAAGGTGATCGGCAAGACCTTCACGGTGCCGCAGCTGATGGGCCAGATGGGGTACGACGCCGTCTTCATCGGCACCGGCGCCGGCTTCCCCACTTTCCTCGGCATCCCGGGCGAGCAGGCCCGGCAGGTCTACAGCGCCAACGAGTTCCTGACCCGCGTCAACCTGATGGGGGGTGACCGCTTCCCTTACGAGGACACCCCGGTCGCCCTCGGGAAAAAGGTCGTCGTCCTCGGCGCGGGGAACACCGCCATGGACTGCCTCCGCGTTTCGCGGCGTCTCGGGGCCGAGGAGGTCCACTGCCTCTATCGCCGGACCGAGGCCGAGGCCCCGTGCCGCGTCGAGGAGCTGCGCCACGCCAAGGAAGAGGGGATCCAGTTCCACTGGCTGATGAGCCCGACGGAGATCAAGACCGACGGGAATGGGAACGTGACGGCGATCGTCGTCCAGAAGATGCAGCTCGGCGAGCCGGACAAGTCGGGCCGCCGGCGTCCCGTCCCGATCGAGGGGGCCTTCGAGACGTTCGAGTGCGAGACCGTCATCTACGCCCTCGGGACCCGGGCGAACCCGGTCATCGCCCGGACGACGCCGAACCTCTCCGTCCGGGGCGAGGGATACATCAACGTCGACCAGAAGACGCAGGCGGCCTCGATCCCGGGCATTTTCGCCGGCGGTGACATCGTGACCGGCGGGGCGACGGTGATCCTCGCTCTCGGTGCAGGGCGGCGGGCTGCGAAGGCGATCGAGAAGTACCTGAGAACGAAAGAGTGGCCTGTCGTCGTGGAGGAGGAGCCCAAGCCGGGGAAGGAAGCGCCCGCTGCGGTCCCGGCCGAGGTCGCCTGCCCGAGGTGCCGGCGCCCGCTCGAGCCGGGGGAGGAAGAGCACATCTGCTGCGCCGGCGAGAAGATGACCTGGACCTGCGGAAGCTGCCAGAAGGTCTCCGAGGGATTCGCCTTCCCGTACGGCCTCTGCCCGATCTGCGGCGGGACGCTGACCCCGGGCCACGACACGGCGGTCGAGTCCGACGCCGCGGTGGAAGCGATCCGGGAGGCCTTCGAGATCGAGCTGGGAGGCCTCGCCTTCTACGCCCGGGGCGCCGGCGAGGTGGAGGCGAAAGACCCGGACCTGGCGGGCCTCTTCCGCGACCTGGCCGAGATGGAGAAGGGGCACATGGAGACCCTCGCGCGGCGGTATCACATCGCCGCCCCCGAGGGAGCCGCCTCCTCCAGCCTCTCGCCGTCGCAGATCGCGGTCTACGCGGGGGCGACGATGACCGACGTCTCCGGCGCGGCGCTCCTCCGCCTCGCCGTCCACCTCGAGAAGCGGGCCCGGGCCTTCTTCCTCGAGGCCGGGAGGAAGTTCCCGACGGGCTCGTCCGAGTGGAAGCTCTACCGCGAGCTGGAGGCCGAGGAGCGGGAGCACGTCGACCTGATCACGACCGCCCTCGCCCGCCACCTGGCGGACAAGCCTCTCGTCGTGTGAAGCCCTTCCGGACGATCATCGAGCCGTTCCGGATCAAGTCGGTGGAGCCGCTGCGCTTCACGCACCGAGCGGAGCGCGAGCAGGCCCTTCGCGAGGCCGGCTGGAACGTCTTCCGGCTCCACGCCGACGACGTCCTGATCGACCTCCTGACCGACTCGGGTACCGGAGCGATGTCGTCGGCTCAGTGGGGCGCTCTGATGCAGGGGGACGAGGCGTACGCGGGGAGCCGGTCGTTCTACCGCTTCCGCGACGTGGTCAGGGACCTGACCGGCTACGCGCACATCATTC
>JBLMYG010000307.1:0-3639 GCA_050258155.1 Acidithiobacillales bacterium | reverse complement strand
CGCAGAATGTCCGGGATCTGCGAGGCGAGGGCTCGCGCCCGGGCGACCAGACCCGCGGTGGCGAAAACGCGAAGCGGAACCGGGGCAGCCCCTTCGGGCGGCGGAACCGGCAACAGCCTGCCGACGAGGAGGGAAACGTACCGAACCGGCTCATCCGCGCGGAAGCAGAACGTCGGCCCGACGGTGACCTCTCCCGGAGGTACAGGGACTCCCGACGCGATGGCGGTGTAGCCCTCGGGCAGCCCCACGCGCAGCGTCACCGGGACGTGATTGCGCACCGGCGACTGCGGGAAGAAATAGACGCGACTTCCATAGAGCAGGATCGGCTCCTCCTGAGACAGACGGAGCGGGGGCGGCCGGGGGATCCCTTCCCGCCGGCGCTCGATGGCGTGGGACAGGTCCTGGGGCTCGACGGAGCCGGAGTAGGAGATCTCGAGGGCGATCCGGCGGCCGGGGGCAATCGGAGGAAGGATACGGACCAGCAAAGTGTCCGAAGCCTTCTTCTGCAGGAACTGGTGAGGCGCCGTGCTCCGGACCTCCGTCACCGAGAGGCCGCCGTCAAGGCGCAGGCTGACCGTCTCGAGCGGCTTGAGGGCCTCGAGGGAGACCCGCGCCCGGCCCGAGAGCCTGTGCGTCGTTGGAACGATGTCGACGGAAACGTCATAGGAAAGAGCCTCGTAGCCGAGACCCTGCTCGTCGCCGTAGTCGAGCCCCGCGGCGGAGCCGTGCGCGTGCGAAGGATAGGAAGCGATGATGTGCCCACGATCGCGGTCCAGGAGGAGGATGTCCTCGGGGTCTCTCCCGACGCGCACGTAGGCCAGCCGGCCGAAGTGCGTCGTCTGGAGCTCGGCGAGGAGGTCGCCCGAGGGCGGAAGCGTGGAGAGAATCGGCTCCCCGGGGCGCGTCGAATCGAGCGCGAAGGAACGCGCGACGTGCTCCTCGAAGAAGGCCACGGCGCGGCGGCGCAGCTCGGACGGTGCCTCATCGAGACGTAACGGGGGGGCCGCGACGAGGGACTCGAAGTCGACGGGGGAGAACCGCAGGAACGCCGCGTCAAAGCTCGCAGAGAGCTCCGGAGAGCCGCAGAAGAGAGCGAGCTGCCGCCGCTCGCTGCCGATGGAAGGGGAGAACCGAATGTGGCCGGCTCCCACGAGGACCAGCGCGGTGGGCCTTCCCGAGGCGGTGGCGATGAATGCTGCCCCTTCAAAGAGGTCGATTTGCAGGTCCTCCGCCACGACGCGGACGGGGGGCGCGAAAAACCGGGCCGTTTCGAACTCGAGATGAAACAGCTCCGGCGCAGGCTTTGCCCCCGT
The DNA here is from genome assembly GCA_050258155.1 of Acidithiobacillales bacterium. Classification (GTDB taxonomy): domain Bacteria; phylum Acidobacteriota; class Thermoanaerobaculia; order UBA5066; family UBA5066; genus DAOMFB01. The sequence continues at coordinate 2,326 of JBLMYG010000307.1, read as the reverse complement.
CTGTGCCAGACCGCGGACGGGACAGGCGAGGAGGCAAACGAGGAGAAGGGGGTTCGTAAAGGACATACGTGGCCTCCGGAGGCGAGTTCCGGCGGTCGCGGACGCGTCTCGACGATATTGCGCTTGGCGGCGGGCGAACGACGAGAACACTGCAGGAGACCGTGGTGCGGTTCTTGCTGGCCTCTGGATCGGAGGTGCCTCGTGAAAAAAGTACTCGCCACAGCCTCGGCCGCACTTTTCGTTCTCCTGATAACCGCCTCGGCGTACGCGGCAAGACGTCCCCATGAGGGGAAGATCACGCGAATCGACCCGACGGCCATGGTGATGACCGTCCAGGGGGAGAAGGGAGACACATGGGACCTCTTCTGGACGGAGACGACGAAGCTGAAGCACGATCTGACGTTCGAAGAATTGCGCCCAGGCGATTCGGTCCACTTCGACTTCATCGAGAAGGACGGCAAGATGTTGCTGACCGAGCTGCGCCGGACGCACAAGGCCAAGAGCTGATGCGTCGCATCGTATCCTGCTCGATCTCCGGTATGGGCTGAAGAAGGTCTGATCCGTCAGGGCGTGAGCGGCTTCACCGGAAACCCCGCGCCCTGGCGGCCATCGCGCACGCCTCGTGGTCCCTCCTCTACCGGCTGTCTCCCCAGATTGCCGGTGCGCGCGGAACGATGCTCCTCGCCGGGGGCCGACCGCCCCCGCCTAGGGCGGTCAGCAACCGGTGTCGATGTCGGCGGTCCGGAAGGACCGCTCCAGGAAGGCATTCAAGGCCTCGAGCCAGCGGCTCAGGGTCGACGCCCGCGGCGAGGGACGATCCCCTGCGAGATCATCCTCTGCCAGGACTCTGGAAGCCGTCATGGTTTCCCCTCATCAACAAAAGTCGTATCGCAGGAACGAGGTCGTGCGCTCGAACGCGGCACCGGTCCGTTCGGAGGAGCCGATCTCCGCATTCTCCGAGTCGCGCCGCGGCTGACGGCGCGGACCCGACGCCGGAATCAGGCGATGGCGCGCGCGAGCTCCCCGACTCGTTCGTGACCCTTCGCGCTCAGCTCGCGCAGGCTCCGGTCGAAGTTGGGATGTGTCATGCCGCTCACCAGGAACGTCCAGCGGTAGGCCTCGATCTGTTTCCGCTCGATCTCGCCTCTCTCGGAATCCGAAAACGTGCGCCCGGTCGCTTCCTCCAGGCTCGTGACGTCCATCCGGACCTGCGCCTGGAGCCCCCCGTCGAGCAACCTGCCGATATCCATGTAGTCGTCGATCCCTTTCTCGACGTCGGACGGTCCGACCGCGCTCGCGATCTTGTCGACGACGAGGGTGTCGAGCTTCGCGTGCTGGCTCTCCTCGAGCCAGTGGTACCGGAGGAGACTGCAGAAGAGAGGGTCGAGGTTTTCGGCGGCGTTGTCCTTCACGGATTCGAGGTAGTGCTTCTGTGTCATCCACTCGATGTGAAGCGTGGCGAGAAAGACGCCGAGGCGGGAGTGGTCGAGGATGGCGGCGGAGATGTCGGCGGGGGGCCCGATCACGCCGCGGGGCGTGCCGAACCCTTTCCCGAATTCCTGGACGAACCATTTGAAGAGCTGAATGTGCTTGGCTTCCTCTTCGGCGAAGTTAAGGAGCGCGCGCACCTCGTGGCCGTCGTCCCCGCCCTCGCGGACGTGGTCGAGTACGGACGGCAGGATGTACTCCTCGACCAGGCCGAACAGGTAGAGATAGGTGAAGGCCCTGATCTGGTTCAGCTTGAGCTTTTCCGCATCGCTCAGGCACCCGATCCCGGCGACGCCCGCGAGCGCTTCCGGCAGGAAGGGGCGGGTGAAGTCGAAGGTCTTCCCGTCGATGACGTCCTCCAGCTTCCAGTTGACCCGCTGCGAGGTCTCGAGGAGGGTCCGGTAGTCGTAATTGTGGCTGAGCATCGTCGTTCTCCTTTCGAGGGGAAAGGTGCGGCCGGGCGGGGCGCCGCGCCATGGAACTTCTGTCCCGATGAACGGTAGACTCGTTCGCAGCCCATGGGACAGATGTCCCGGTCGCGGAGCATCGGCGTGACGACGCGGATCCGACAGCGCATCCACTACCTCCGCACGGCGGACGGGGTGAAGCTCGCGTGGGCCGAGGCCTCAGCCGGTCCGTCCCTCGTCAAGGCCTCCAACTGGCTCACCCACCTGGAGGACGAATGGGAAAGCCCGGTCTGGGGACACTGGATCCGCTTCCTCTGCGACCACTTTCACCTCGTGCGCTACGACGAGCGCGGCTGCGGAATGAGCGACTGGGACGTGGCCGACCTTTCCAACGAGCGCCGGATCGAGGACCTGGAGTCCGTCGTCGCGGC
>JBLMYG010000306.1:0-3409 GCA_050258155.1 Acidithiobacillales bacterium | reverse complement strand
CGCCTCGACAGTCCGGCGTTCCATCTCGTCCAGGCCCTCGCCGCTCTCGTGACCAAAGACGGCGACCCGGCCATCGAGGGGTTCACCCGGGACGCCCTCCCACCGACACCTGCCGAGAAGGCGATGATCGACGCGGCCGCGACGCGCCTCGACGAAGCGACGGCCAAGCGCCTCCTCTCTGCCAGCCGCTGGGCGCACGACGACACCTTCCGCGGCTCACTCGAACGGCTCTGCTTTAGCCCGACCGTGAACATCGAGGGGCTCGTGGCCGGGTACACAGGTCCGGGGGGAAAGACCGTCCTTCCGCACCGGGCCGTCGCCAAGCTCGATCTCCGCCTCGTCCCCGACATGACATACGCCGGCGCCCTTGCAGCGCTCGAGGCGCACCTCAGGAAGCATGGCTTCGGCGACATCGAGGTGAAGGCCACGGGCGGCTACGACCCCACCTCGACGCCGGCCGACGCGGCGATCATCCGCGCGGAGACGGCCGTCTACCGGCGGGCCGGCTACGACCCGATCCTCTGGCCGCGGAACGCGGGCTCCTACCCGGGCTGCGTCTTCACCGGCCCGCCGCTGAAGCTCCCGATCACCCACTTCGGCCTCGGCCACGGTAGCGGTGCCCACGCGCCGAACGAGTACTTCGTCGTCGACTCGTTGAATCCGAAGGTGAAAGGCTTCGACGGGACCGTCCGCGCGTTCGTCGACTACCTGCACGAGCTGGCGACGATCGCCTGACCGAGTCCGCGTCCGGATTCGCGAGGGAGAAAAGAAATCGCCCCCGGACGCTGCATCCGGGGGCGCGATCGGCCGGGGCCATCCCGGCCACGGAGAACGAGAGAGCTCGGCCCTACTTCTTCTCGGGGGCCTTCACCTTCGACCAGTCGATCTTCTTGTCCTTCCCCTCGGCAGCCTTCACGGTCTTTCCGAAGTCGTTAAGCTCGGCGGAGTCCTTCTTCGGCATCTTGTTCACGTGGCACGTGGCGCACGTGGCCTTGGGATCCTTCGCCTTGTATTCCTTCTGGATTTCCATCGTGGCGAGGGCCGTGGTTCCGAGCGCGAGGGCTGCGAACGTTGCGACGACGGCGGCGGTGGTCTTCTTCATCTTTTCTCTCCTTCTTTGAAGACGCGGTTTCCCGGAAATGCGATTCCCGGATTCTTCAATCAAACGGCGTGCCGACCCCTGATTCACATGAATCATTCGGACAGCAAGGCCCCTGACAGCCATCGGTCCCTGCCTGGGGGAGTCCCTGCCCGAGCAGGGCTCGGCGGGTGCACGAAATGGTGTACCCGCCTGCCGGGATCCGCGGCCCGGCAAACCTGACGCTCGGGTCGGGATACGGATTATTGTGTACGAAGGCCCCGCCTCTGCCGGAGGAGGTACTGAACTGAGAGCCGTCCTGACGCACCTTTCCGGTCCCTTTCAGGGCGAGACGCTGAGCGTCGACAAGGAGCGGTTTCTCGTCGGAGGAGGTCCGGCGAGTGACGTGAGGCTTGATCCGGATCCGGCGTCCGTACCGCGGGCCGAAATCTTCCTCGACAACTTCGAGTATTACCTGAGAGACCTCGGCTCCCCCGACGGGACGCTCGTCAACGCCCGACCGGTGGACGAGATCATCCTGCAGGACGGAGACCATCTCCAGTTCGGGCCCGCCGGCCCGAAGCTCCGGTTCCGCCGGGAGTCGGCCGAGGGCGAGGTCCAGAAGCCCCTCGGGATCGCCGTCCGGGACTCCGTCCGGAAGGCCGGGCGCTTCGGCGAGAGGCCGAGCCGCACCGCGGTCACCGCCGTCCGCGAGATCCCCCGGGCTCTCCTTCGGGACACCTCGTCGCGAGCTCGGGCCGTTCTGGCGGGAGTCCTCGCGCTCTCGTTTGCCGTGAGCGGCGCCGTCCTCGTCCAGAGCGTGGTCGTGAGGCGACGGCTGGAGCGGGAGATCGTCCGGGTGAGGACGGAGACCGCCTCGGACAGAAGCTCGCTGGAGAGCCTCAGGGCGGAGGTGGACGAAGAGAGGCGAAAAGTCGCGGCCGCCCTGGCGCAGCGCGAGGAGGAGACGAAGCGCCAGGTTGCGGCCCTCCTCGAGCAGCAGCGAGTGCTCCGGGAGCGGCTCTCGGAGGCCGAGGCGAGCGCCACGTCCCGCGGCCAGGAGATCGCCGAACTCAAGCGGAGCCTCTCCAGCAATGCACGGCGGATTGCCGCCCAGGAGCAGGAGCGGACGCTGGCAGAGCGGGTCATCCGGGACAAGGCGGGCGGTGTCGCGCTGGTCGAGGGGGCCTACACATTCGCCGACGCCGAGGGGAAGCCCCTGCGGGAGCTGGTGAACGAGAAGGGGACCTCCGCTGGCGAGACCGCCGGTCGGAGCCTCTACACGACGGCCGGCTCGGGCCCCGTCGTCCGAAAGAGATACACGGGGACCGCCTTTCTGGTCTCCGGGAAGGGGAATCTCCTCACGAACCGTCACGTGGCCGAGCCCTGGTGGCATGACGACGAGGCCCAGGAGCTGGCGGCGAGGGGATTCCGGCCCCGTCTCGAGTCCCTGAGAGCCTATTTCCCGGCGCTCCAGGAACCCGTGAGCCTGGAGGTCGTGCGTGTCTCGACGAAAGCCGACGTGGCGCTGGTCCGGGGCAACCTCGGAGGCAGGCGGCTCCCCGTGCTTCAGATCGAGAAGGACCCGCGCACGACGCATCCCGGCCAGCCCGTGATCCTGATCGGGTACCCGACCGGCCTCGATGCCCTGCTGGCCCGTCTCGACGAGAAGGTCGTGGACCCGATCGTCTCCGCCGTGGAGGGCGACGGGGAGAAGATCGCCGCCGAGCTGGCGCGGCGTCACCTGATCCGTCCGCTCGCCACGCAGGGGCATCTCGGCGACATCCTGGAGAACCGCCTCACGTACGACGCCCCGACGGCGCTCGGGGGAAGCGGCGGACCCGTCTTCAACCAGCGCGGGAAGGTGATCGGCATCAACGCGGCGTTCCTTCGCGACTTCGGCGGTGCCACCTTCGGCGTGCCGATCTCCTACGCGAGCGAGCTGCTCCACAAGTGACCCCCGGGCGGGGCCGGCACCTCAGGTACGTCGGGCTGCCGACGAGAGCGCCCGCCGCCGCACCGAGTAGACGAGGAGCCCCGCCGCCGCCCAGAAGATCTCGCGGAGGTGCCGGACGATGCCGAAGGCGAAGCCGAAGGAGGCCGGAAGGCCCATGAGAGAGAAGATAGCTACCTTTCCCAGCTCCTGCGTCCCGATCTTGGCCGGGACGATGAAGGTGAGGCCGTCGATCGCGATGGAGAGGACCTCGATTGTGAGGGCCGTCCGGATGCCGACCGGGAGGCCGATGAAGCGGCAGATCCACCAGGCCTCCACGCTGTTCCACGTGTACGCCGCCGCGAAGAGGAGAAGCGCGGCGAAGAAGCGCCGCCGGG
>JBLMYG010000305.1:0-3863 GCA_050258155.1 Acidithiobacillales bacterium | reverse complement strand
CCGCCGCGACTCTGGCCCTTCTCGTCCGGTGGAACCCGGGCGGCCACATCCTCCCGTGGGGAACGGCGCACTCGGCCTGGTTCTCCGGCGGAGCTCTCGCCCTGGCCGTCGCCGTCACCGCGGCGCTGGACGCCATCCTTCGGCGCCGCAGCGGGGCCGTGGCGGCCGATACCGGCCTTGCAGCGGCGGCGCTTCTCTGGTGGGCGATCGTCGCCGTCGTGACGGGATTCCGCTTTCCCGATCTCGCCCCCCTCGCCGTTCTTCCGGCTCTTCTCCTCGTTCCCGCTTTTCTCGTCCTCTTCCTCCTCGAGGAGCCCTCGCGTCATCCCTGGCTCCAGGCGCTGGCCCTCGCCCTCGCCGCAGGACCCACCGCTCTTCTCCTGACGCCGGCCTGGCGCCTTCTCGACGTGGGCGCGGGGTGGGCCGTGCCGGCACCTCGCTACTCCGTCGCCGGCCTTTCCGCAGCTCTCGGCGCCCTCCTCGCGGCGACCCTGCTCCCCCACCTGCCGCTCTCCCGGAGACGGTGGCTCTTCCCGGTGTTCTGTCTCGCGACGGCCGTGGGGCTTCTTGCGGCTGGCGCCCGGCTCAGCCCTTGACGCAGGCGACCGGGCGGAGGCGGGCCACACGCCGCGACAGGCCCGCCTCCTCGGCTACGCGCGCGACCTCCTCGACGTCCTTGTAGGCCCCCGGCGCCTCTTCGGCGACTCCCGAGGCCGAGTGGGCCTTGATGACGACGCCGTGCGACCCGAGCTCCTCGATGAGGGCGCCGCCGCGCCACGTTCGCTTCGCCTGCATCCGGCTCATCTGCCGGCCGGCTCCGTGGCAGGAGGAGCTGAAGGAGCGGGCCGCTCCCTCGGCGGTCCCGGCAAGAACGAACGAGAAGGTCCCCATCGTCCCGCCGACGAGGACCGGCTGGCCGACCTCGCGGTAGGCCGCCGGCAGCTCGGGATGGCCGGGACCGAAGGCGCGCGTGGCTCCCTTCCGGTGGACGAAGAGGCGGCGTGGCCTGCCGGCCACACCGTGCGTCTCCTCCTTGCAGGTGTTGTGCGACACGTCGTAGAGGAGGGTCAGGCGCGCCCCCGGCAGCCGGTACGCGAAGGCCTCGCGAACGAGGTGTCCGACGACCTGCCGGTTGGCGAGGGCGCAGTTGATCGCGGCCCGCATCGCCCCGAGGTACTCCTGCCCCTCGGCCGACCGGATCGGCGCGGACGCGAGCTCGCGATCGGGAAGTGAGAGGCCGTCCCGCGCGGCCGCGGCGCCGAGGATCTTCAGGTAGTCGGTTCCGATCTGGTGGCCGAGGCCGCGCGAGCCGCAGTGGATGGAGACGAGGAGGTCTCCCCCCGCGATCCCGAAGGCCGCCGCCGCTTCCCCGTCGTAAAGCTCGTCGACGACCTGGAGCTCGAGGTAGTGATTCCCCGACCCGAGGGTCCCGACCTCGCCGAGCTGCCGCTCCTTCGCCCGGTCGCTCACGGCCGTCGGATCGGCCCCGCGGACCCGCCCGCGCTCCTCCACGAAGTCCAGCTCCTCGCGGTCGCCGAAGCCCCGCTGGACAGCCCAGACGGCGCCGTGGACGAGCACCTCGTCGAGCTCCTTCCTCGAGAGGCGGAGAGCTCCTTCCGAGCCGACGCCGGCCGGGACGCTCCGGTAGAGGTCGTGCGCCAGCGGCTCCAGCCGGTCTCCGAGGTCGGCTTCCTTCAGGCCCGTCCGGTAGGTCCGGACGCCGCACGAGATGTCGAAGCCGACCCCCCCCGCCGACACGATTCCCCCTTCGTCGGGGTCGAAGGCCGCGACGCCGCCGATCGGAAAGCCATAACCCCAGTGGGCATCGGGCATGGCGTACGCGGCACCGACGATCCCCGGGAGGGAGGCCACGTTCGCGAGCTGCTCGCCAACCTTCTCGTCGAGCCCCTGGACGAGGGCCCGGCTAGCGTAAAGGATGCCGGGGACCCGCATTCCGCGTCGCTTCGGCAGCTCCCAGACGTTCGGCGCCACCTCCCTGAACATCGACTGCCTCTCAGACGTCAACGACGCACTGGGCGACCCAGCCGTCCCCGTTCCGGCGGACTTCGAGGGACGTGAGCGTGGCCCCCTTCGGCTCGACGGTGCTCTCGTGCCGGGACGGGTCGAAGCGCTCGCCCGCCCCCCGGGCGGTGAGGCACGCCGGGCCGCCGGAAGGCGTCTCGATCTCCACCTCGAGGCGGGAAAAAAGGAACCGGCGCGAGGCGAAGAGATAGATCAGCTCGTCCAGAAAGGCGACGAGGAGGCGCTCCAGATCCTCCGCCTCGCACGTCACGATCTCGGGAACCTCCGGCCGGACCGACGCCGGGTCCGAGGCCCAGAGCGACGTCAGCGCCGCGGCGGCCCCTGCGAACGCCTCCCCCGGCGTGGCCCCCCGGCCCCTGACACCGACGTCGGCGCCATGCTCGAACTGCCCCGAGGTGAACGCCACGCCCTCCCCCCTCTTCCTTCCCCTTCCCATAGTACGCATGCACCATAGAAAACGAGGCGCCGTCCGTTCAGATTGAAAGTGGCGCCGGGCCCTCTCCCCCCAAATTCCGGTGTCGCCGGGCAACCTCATGGGCGCCTCGGAATGGAGGGTCCGGCCCTTTTTCTTTTCAGCCCGCCCGAACCGTCAGGACCGGGCAGGGCGCCTCCCGGACGACGTGGTGCGCCGTCGACCCGAAGAGGAGAAGGTCGGCGGCTGACCGGCCCTGCACCCCGAGGACGACGAGGTCCGCCTCCATCTCGTGCGCGAGGTGGACGATGCGGCGCCATGGCTTCCCGGCGAGGAGCCGGATCTCGACCGGCCTGCCTCTTCCGTTTTTCTCCACGAATGCTTTCAGCTGCTCGCGCCTCTCCTTCTCGATCAGGCGGCGGTATTCCGGCACGTTGAAGTGGACCATCTCGGGCGCCTCGGCCACGGGAATCTCCCGGAAGACGTGAACCGCCGTGATCTCGGCGCCAGAGGGAGGGGCGATGTCGAGCGCCGCCTCGAAGGCAGCCACCGAACTGGGGGAGAAATCGATCGCGCAGAGGATCCTGCCGAACGGAATTGCCTTGGCAGGGCTCCGCTCGGGCTCCCGGGGGATGGTCATCACCGGGCAGGGAGCCTTTCGAAGGACCTTTTCCGTCACCGAGCCGAGGACGAGGTTCTCGAAGCCGCCATGGCCGTGCGTCCCGAGGACGATCAGGCTCCCCGGGAGCTGGCGTGCCTCGCTCAGGATCGATTCCGGGACCTCCCCCTCGGCGATGACGGTCCGGGCGATCAACCCTGCGGCCTTGGCCGGAGCCGCGAACAGCTCGAGCCGCTCCCGCTGCTTTTGCTTCTCTGTCGGGTCGGCCCCGATCCACCTTGGCGGGTATCCCCGGATCGGTCCGAGAGGATCTGCGAGAACAAGGAGACAGGTCAGGTCGGCGCCGAGCCATTTCGCCAGAAGGACCGCATAGCGGAGGGAGGACTCGGAAAACGGCGAAAAGTCCGTTGGACAGAGAACGTGCCGGACAGGCGCCATGGCAGCCTCCGGCCGGGCGGGATCGGCGCCGCAGGCTCGGCGGACCGGCGCTGCCCGGCTACGACGAAGATCGGCTTCGGGCCGCGGAGACGTCCATGATGCAAATGTCCTGCGATGACGCGCCCGCATCAGGAAATCCCGGCGGCAAGGTTCTACTTTCCAAGGGGACGCCTGCTCCGCGGAGGAATCGATGAGAGTCCACGACATCATGCACACGAAGGTCCAGACGGTCGACCAGGAACAGAACGCGGAATCCGCGTTCAGCCTGATGCGGCTGAACCGGATCCACCATCTGATCGTCACGGCGGGTCCCGAGATCGTCGGCGTTCTCTCGGAGCGCGATCTCGGGGG
>JBLMYG010000304.1:0-2758 GCA_050258155.1 Acidithiobacillales bacterium | reverse complement strand
CCCCGGATCGTCTTCGGCCGGAGCTTCGGGTCGCTCATCTTCACGGTGACCGAGCGGAATTCGTTCTCGCCCTTCTTCGAGTTCGTCAGATAGCTGACGAAGTACTGCGACCGGAGCTCCGTCTCGATCTTCCTGTAGATCTCGGGAAGCTCGGTCGCCTTGCTGATGAAGAAGGCCTCGCCGCCGGTGTCGGCCGCGAGCTCCTTCAGCTTCGGCTTGATCCCCAGCTCGAGCAGCGGAATCCGCATTCCGATGAAGTAGATCGGAATTCCCGCCGTCCGGGCGTACCGCCGGGCCGTCTCGTAGTCCGTCCAGGAGTGGTTGTCGTCGCCGTCCGTCAGGACCACGACCGCCTTCCGTCCCGGCAGCGCCCGGAACTGGTAGAGGGCGAGAACGATGGCGTCGTAGAGGGCCGTCGCGCCTTCGGCACGCGTCTCCTGGATGGCGCGGACGAGGTCGGCGCGCTCCTTCGTCAGGGAGGCGAGGAGCGTCGGATTTTCGCGGAACTCGACGACGAAGCCCTGGTCCTTGTCCCGGAGCATCTCCTGGACGAAGCCGCCGGCCGCCTCGTGGACGAGGGGCATCGACTCCTTCATCGATCCCGAGCCGTCGATGACGATGCCGAGAGAGAGCGGGAGCGCCTCGGCGAACTCGAAGGACGAGATCTCCTGCTTCACCCCGTCCTCGAAGACCGTGAAGGCCTCTTTCGGCAGCCCCCGGACGAAGCGTCCTTCGGGGTCGAAGACGGAGATGTGGAGCTCGACGAGGTTCACCTCGATTCTCGAGATGAACCGCTTCTCCCCTTTCAGCATCTTGACGTCGGAGAACTCCTTCCCCTCCGCATCCGTCGCCGTCGCGCGGAGGAGCGTCGCCCTTTTCAGCCGGTCGGCCGGCACGATGACGACGTACGGCGGCCCGCTCCACTCCTTCACCAGGTCGGTGTCGAGATAGAGCTTCAGGCTCTTCGCAGTTCCCCCGGCGATCGACTGGACGGTGACCTTCAGCTCGACCGCGCCGGAGTCCGTCTTCGGAAGCTCCAGGATCCGGACGGCGAGACGGGCGTCGCGCTCGTTGATCGCCCAGGCGTCGGCGTCGAGGAAATTCCCCTGCGCGTCGAAGGCGAGCGCCTTGAGCGTCTGCTTCTTCGGGATGTCCCCCAGGTCGATCTCCGCCGAGTACGGCGGCCTTGTCCGGGTCACGATCCGCTTGTCGTCCAGCCAGAACTCCACCCGGGAGACCGGCGGCGAGACCTCCGTATCGACCCGGAGAAGGCCGACCGGCACCTCTCGCCGCGGGGGCACGATCCTGACGAGCCCCTGGGCCGCCGCCTCCTTCGGGACGACGGGGCGATTCGTCGACTCGAGGACGACCGCCGCCGCCGACGGGAGGCCGGCGGCGCCGGTCCCGGCTTCCTCGGCACGGAACTCCGACGACATCTGCGGCACCGTCAGGAAGACGGCCCGTGTCGCGACGGCGCGGCCGGCGGCCCCCTCGAGCCGGAACTGGATCGTCAGGTTTCCCGGCGAGAGCGGCCGGAGGAACGCGATCCGGACCGGCTGCGAAGCCGCTGGCTCCGAAAGGTCCACGTCGACGGGGACCCGGAAGCTCTCGACGGCCCCTCCCGCCTCGCTCCTCACCTCCCCCGCGAGCATGAAAGAGGCCCGCTTCGGAGCGCTCAGCACCCCGGCCGGGCCTCCCCTCAGATCCGACCTCGCGACCGAAAGGACGAACCGGACGACCGTCTTGTCGCCGCTCCGGCCGAGGAACTGCTCCCGGATCTCGATCGGGACGGAGACGGGCCCGGCCTCGACGCGGCTCTTCTGCGAGGCGCCGGTGGGAGCCTGCGAAAAGGACGGACCGGAGAAGAGGGAGAGAGCGAGAAGCGGCGCGAGGAGTGCGAAGCGACGCGGTCTCACCCCGCCATCGTAGACTCCCCGCCTCGACACCCAGTTCACCCGGGAGGCCCTGCATGCAATTCCCCTTCCGTCTCCTTTCATGGATTCCGGCGGCCGTTGCCGGCCTCGCGCTGGCCGCGCCTCCGGCGGCGGCCCCGACGGACGCCTATCTCGACGGCTCCCGGGCCCGCTGGGAGGAGGCCGCCGACGCGATCTGGGACTACTCGGAGACTTCGCTCGCAGAGACAAGGTCGGCCGCGCTGCTTGAAAAGATCCTCGAGGAGGAGGGCTTCAGCGTGAGCCGCGGAGTCGCCGGCATGCCGACCGCCTTCGCGGCGAGCGCCGGCTCGGGACCGCCCGTCGTCGGGATCCTCGCCGAGTACGACGCCCTTCCCGGCCTTTCGCAGAAAGGGAACGAGGCGAAGAAGAGCCCGCGTGTGTCGGGAGCCCCGGGGCACGGCTGCGGGCACAACCTCCTCGGGACCGCCACCGTCGCGGCCGCCGTCGCTGCGAACCGCGCCCGGATCGCCGGAAAGCTCCCCGGGACGATCCGCGTCTTCGGCACCCCTGCCGAGGAGGAGCTCATCGGAAAGCCCTTCATGCTCCTGCGCGGCGTCTTCGCAGGCACCGACGTCGTCCTCGCATGGCACCCGGCCGCAGGGAACTACGTCGTCACGAGACCACGCCTCGCCATCACGGCCATCGACGTGGAATTCTTCGGGAAGACGGCCCATGCGGCGGCGAATCCGTGGCTCGGCCGCAGCTCCCTCGACGCCGTGGAGCTCTTCGACCACGCGCTGGCGCTCATGCGCGAGCATATCTACCCGACGGCCCGGATCCATCGCGTCATCAAGGACGGCGGC
>JBLMYG010000303.1:0-2770 GCA_050258155.1 Acidithiobacillales bacterium | reverse complement strand
TTCGTGACCACGACCACGCACAAGACGCTCCGCGGACCCCGCGGCGGCATGATCCTGTGCAAGGAGGCGTGGGCGAAGGAGGTCGACAAGGCGCTCTTCCCCGGAGTCCAGGGCGGCCCCCTCATGCACGTGATCGCGGCGAAGGCGGTGGCCCTCAAGGAGGCCCTCGCCCCCGAGTGGAAGGCCTACCAGAGGCAGATCGTGGCGAACGCGGCGGCGCTCGCGAAGGGGCTCCTGGGCGAGGGCTGGCGGCTCGTCTCGGGCGGGACCGACAACCACCTCATGCTCGTCGACGTGTTCGCGAAGGGGCTCACGGGCAAGGTGGCGGAGAAGGCGCTCGACCTGGCGGGGATCACGGTCAACAAGAACACGATCCCGTTCGACGCGAACCCTCCGCTCGTCACCTCGGGCCTCCGGATCGGAACCCCGGCCGTCACGACGCGCGGAATGGGACCGGCGGAGATGAAGACGATTGCCGGATGGATCGGGGAGGTCCTCGCAGCTCCCGAGGACGCAGCAATCCAGCAGCGCGTCCTCGGCAGGGTCCACGAGCTGACGGCGGCGTTCCCCTTGTATTAGTTGCGCCGCAGCGCCCTCGCTACCCGCCGCCGGATCCTGAAGAGCTCCAGCGTGGCCTGCAGGCCCGACAGCAGGGTGACCCGCGAGTCGGGGGAGTTGAACCAGAGGACGGGGACCTCGGCGATGGCGAATCCGAGCTTCCGGGCCAGGAGGAGTGCCTCGACGTCCCATGCGAAGCGGTCGACCGTCGCGAGGGAAAAGACCGCCCGGGCGGCCTCGCGCGAGAAGAGCTTGAACCCGCACTGCGTGTCGCGGATGCCGGGAACGGCGAGGAGACGGACGAGCCGGTTGAAGAGCTTCCCCATGGCGACACGGTAGAAGGCCTGGGGCTCCTTCACGAGGTTCTCGTCGACGGCGCGCGAGCCGATCGCGACGGGCGCCCCGGAAGCCACGAGCTTCTCCCACTCCCCGATCGGCGTCGAGAAGTCTGCGTCGGAGACGAGGATCTTCTCCCCGCCGGCGGCGAGGGCGCCAGTCCGGACGGCGGCCCCCTTCCCGCGGTTCCTCTCGTGGGCGAGGACGGCGAGGTCGAGGCCGAGGCGGCGCCCCGTCTCCGCGGCGCGCGCCGCGGTCCGGTCGGTGGAGCCGTCGTCCACCACGATCACCTCCAGGGAGACAGGCTCCGCGCGAGCGGCCACGAACGCCGCCAGCGCCTCGAGGGACGCAGGAAGCCGCGTCTCCTCGTTGAAGGCGGGAATGACGACGGTCAGGTCGGGCCTCACGCGGGGACCGCCTCCCAGACAAACTGATAGCCGAAGACGGTCGGCCAGATCCGGGCGAGGAGGAGCGCCCCGCCCCGCACGGGGGCGACCAGCGGCGGCCTCCCGAGCAGCGGCAGCGCCAGCTCGACGGGCATGGCGGTCGCCGTGACGGACGCGGCGCGGAAGCCGTTCGATTCCAGAAGCGCCCGGCCGGTCCGCCGGGTGAAGAACCTCATGTGCGTCGCATCGAGAATTCCGCGCGGAGCGTAGTCGAACCGCCCGAGAAGGAGGGAGAGACGGACGGTGACGTTCGCCACGTTCGGGAGGGAGACGAGGAGAACGCTTGCGGGTCCGACGAACCGGCGGAGAAGGGCGAGCGCCCGGCCCGGATCCGCGAGGTGCTCGAGGACGTCGCCGGCCACGACGACGTCGAACGGCTTCTCGTCGAGGGATTCGAGCGTCTCGAGCACGTCCCCGGAGAGGCAGCGGTCGAACAGCTCCCCGGAGGATCTCGCGGCTCCTTCGTCCAGCTCGATGCCGATGAGGTAGGCGCAGCGCTCCCGGACCCGGCGCGCCAGCTCACCCGCCCCGAAGCCGATGTCGAGAAGCCTGAGGCCCGTACCGCGCGCCTCGATCTTCGCGAGAAGGACCTCGTGCGAGGAGCCGGGGATCGGTTTCCAGGGATAGCGGGGCGCCGCGATGTCGGGGCTCAGGCGGGGGACCTCTGGGCGATCGGGATCCGACGGCCGATGCCGAACGCCTTCATCGAGACCTTGAGTCCCGGGGCCGCCTGCGCCCGCTTGTACTCGGCGCGGTCGATCTGCCGCGCGACCTCGCGCACGAGCGGGAGCGGCGCCGCCGCGCGCTTCGCCGTCGCCTCGGCCGAGAGGTTCCGCTCCACGAGCGACTCGAGAATGGCGTCGAGAATCTCGTACGGAGGAAGGGAGTCCTGATCCTTCTGCCCCGGGCGGAGCTCTGCCGAGGGAGCCTTCGTGAGGCTGGAGTCGGGGATGAGGGACTGCCTCGCGCGGGCGTTCAGATGGCGGGCGAGCGCGTAGACGCGCGTCTTGGGGAGATCGGAGATGGGCGCCAGGCCGCCGCTCATGTCGCCATAGAGCGTGCAGTACCCGACAGCGAGCTCGCTCTTGTTCCCGGTCGTCAGGAGGAGCGGCCCGAACTTGTTCGAGACCGCCATGAGGAGAAGGCCGCGAAGCCGCGACTGAATGTTCTCTTCGGTGACGTCCTCGGCCCGCCCCGCGAAGAGCGGCGCCAGCGTCCGCTTCGCTTCGGTGAAGAGGCGGTCGATAGGGAGGATCTCAAAGCGGAAGCCGAGGCGCGCGGCGAGGGCCCGGGCGTCCGTGACAGAGCCTTCGGAGGAGAAGGGGGAGGGAAGACCGAAGCCCGTCACGTTCGGCGCGCCGAGGGCCTCGACGGCGAGGGCCGCGACGAGCGCCGAGTCGATCCCGCCGGAAAGGCCGAGGATCGCCGTC
>JBLMYG010000302.1:0-11936 GCA_050258155.1 Acidithiobacillales bacterium | reverse complement strand
CTCCTCGTCTTCGCGCCGGTACTTCTCCTCTCGCTTCGGGCCCTTCCCGTCTCCGCCGGCGTGCTCGGCCGGTCCGCGACGGTTGCGCTCGGCCTTGTCCCGCTCTCGCTGGCTCTTCTCTCCGCCGGCTACCCGAACTGGCACGGCGGCTTCACCGTCGGTCCGCGGTACCTCGTCCCAGCGCTTCCGTTCCTCGTCTTTCCGCTGGTGTTTCGCGGCGGTGGGCGGCTGGAAGCGGCCCTCCTCGGGGCGTCGGCGGGGGCGGTCGCCCTGACGACGCTCGTCTTTCCTTTCGTCCCGCCCGGATTCGCGCTGCCATGGGGGACGTTCTCGTTTCCCCTCCTGGCTCATGGCTCCATCGTTCCGAATCTCTTTCACCTCTGGCCGGGAGGCGTCCTGGCCCTCGTCGCGCCGTTCCTCGTCGTTGCCGTCGCGACGGCAAGCGCGCTCCGGGGACGACGACTGGTTCCGGCAGCCATCGGCGCGGCGCTCTGGATCGGCGCCGGCGCGGCCGTCAGCACCGCCGCGCCGGCCGCCCCGCGGGAGCGCCTCGTCCGGGCTTACATCGCCGACGTCTACTTCGGGCGCCGGGGAACGCTCGAGAAAGAGATCGCGGCGACCGGCGCGCCGCAGCCCCGCCTTCTCGCGCGGCGAGAGGCGGAGGAGGAACGCGGCCCTCCGAGCTGGCCCTTCTAGCGCCGCCGGGCCAGAAGAGCGAGGGCGAGCGCCGAGGCGGCGGCGACCGCGAGGCCGGCGCGCAGCGAGGCGGGCCGGTACGCGAGGACGACGCGGTGCCGTCCGGCGTCGAGCGGGACGAGGATCGCCTCGCCGGGCTCCGCCGCGAGCGCGGTCCGCCGGCCGTCGACCGTCGCCTCCCAGCCGGGGAAGAAGGGATTTGCGACGACGAGACGCGCCGGAGCGTCCGCCGTCACGTCGAGCGTCCAGCGCGAGGGAAAATGCTCGACCACCGAGACGTCACCGGGGGCTCCCTCGAGGCGTCCGCGGGGCAGGAAACGGCGATTCCGGAGGATTCGCCCGTCCGGTCCCGAGTAAACCTCCGAAAGGTCGAGGCCTAGCCGCTCGTTCAGCTCCCTGGTGCCGAAGGCAAACTGCGGGTGGAGAAGCAGGTACTTCACGTTCCAGAAGTCGAGTCCGTCCCCTCCCGGACGAAGATCCCACGGCTCGATGACGTCCGTGACCGTGGGGGTCGGGCCGAAACGTCCGATGGAGCCTCGTGTCCGGCGCCAGGACGCGGGGGAGAGGGCGTCGTAGCCGCGGAGGTCGTCAAGGCCGAGGGAGGTGGCCGAGTTCGGAGGGAGAAACGTGTGGAGCGGCAGGATCCGGAAAACGTCGCCATCCCCGCGAAGGCGGTCGAGAAGGGGTGTCGTCAGGGTCAGGTCGGACTTCGGCGTGACCGCATGAACCCCCCGCGCGGCGAGGACCAGCTCCGCGGCCGTCAGTCCGGCAAGGGCAACGCCGATGACCCGTGCCGGCCCGCCTCGTCCCGCCCGTGTGGCGCGGCCAGCCAGGCGGTCGAGGCTCGAGGAGGCGAGGAAGCCGAGGGGGATCGGAAGGAGAAGGAGCGCCCGCGTCCAGTAGACGGGCGTGCTCCTCGCCAGAAGGCTTGCGACCGGGTTCTCGTACGAAACGAGGAGGATGGCTGCTGCCGTGGCCGCCCAGAAGAGCGTCTCGCGATCCCGATGACGCCGAAGGAGAGCGAGGGGGGCCAGGCAAAGGACCGCCAGCGAAACCGTGGCCGCCGTCTCGATGGCGTTCGGCGAGGGAGCGCCGGGGAGGAGAAGGCGGAGAAGGGCCCGGTCGGGAAGGACGAACGGGTGCCGGGCCGAGCCCGCCCTCGCCTCGCTGAGGAAGAAATACTCCGCGAACGGCATCCAGAGCGGCGCCGCGAGGCCGACTCCGAGAAGCGCGACGCCACCTGCCGCGCCCCACCGCCGAAGGGAGGCGGCCCGGAATGCCGCGTAGGCCGCGGCGAGGAGCGCCGACAGGAACGCCGTCTCGGGATGGCCGCCCGTCAGGACGAGGCACGCCGAAAGGGCCAACAATACGACGTCCCGTCCGGCGGGGCGCTCGGCCAGGCGGCCGGCGAAGAGAAGGACGAGAGGAACGGGTGCCGCCGTCAGCGTCTGGGGGTGGCCGAGCCAGGCGACGAAAGCGCCGGAGAGGCCGAAGGCGAGAGCTCCGAGGGCAGCCGATTCCGGCGATCGTCCCCGATCCCGCAGGAAGGCCCAGGCGCTTCCGAGCGCGACGAGAATCCTGAAAAGAAGCGAGAGATTCCAGCCACGGGGCACGCCGAGAGCCAGGGCCGGCCAGAGAAGGGGCGAGCCGAGAGCGGACTGCGAGTTGCCGAGAAGAGGGACACCTCCATCCTGGTGCGGGTTCCAGAGCGGGAGGCGGCCGCTCCGGAGCTCGGCACGGGCGAACTCGATCCACGGCACGAACTGCCAGACGGGGTCCGAGAGTCCCTGTGCAGCGACGGGACGCGGCGGGTGGTATGGCGCCCACGGCCAGACCTTCCCCCGGATTCCTTCGGAAAGAAGCACGCCCCTGTTCATCTCCAGGCCGAACCAGACCAGCGCCGCGACGGCGCAGAGCGCCGCGACCGCGAGCGCGCGTCTCACGGCGGCGAGGGGCCGGCGGCGACCGCCGGAAGGAGCTCCACGAGCCCCTCCGAGAGCCTGTTCAGAGGGCGGGGACGAAAGTAAGCCGAGAGCGCGACGCAAAGAGGTGCCGCGATGGGATGCCGCGCCCCCTCGAGAAAGACCTGCCACCCGCCAGAGGCTCGCGACGCCGCCTCCCGCGCCAGAGCCTCCGACTCGGGACGGAGGCTGTCGAGCCGTCCGAGGTAGCTTTTCGGCGCCCACCAGCCGATGTGCTGGTCGATATCGGACGGATAGCTCCGGAACTCGACGTCGGATCGGTCGCGGAAGGCATATCTGAGCGGAATCCCGGAGAGTCCGACCGTCATCACGAGCGCCGGCCCCCGGATGCTCCGTCTCAGGATCTCCGCGTCCAGCGCCTCGGGGCGGATGCCGCTGACGGGCGGCTGAACGATGCGGTGCAGGGCGGAGACGATGGCGAGAGCGCCGAGCCCCGCTGTGATCAGCCGCCCGGCAGGTGCCGCACCGACGATTGCAGCGACGCCGAGCGCCAGGGGCGCGACGAGCGGGACGGAGAAGCGCCCCGGGGCGACGACCTGTCTCCCCCCGAGCGCGAAGATCACGGCCATGACGGCGTTGCCGGCGATCAGGACCCAGGCGGAGACGGCCAGGATCCCGGGGCGCCACGGCTCCGGGCGGCTCCGCGTCGCCGCGAGAGCCACTGCGACCAGCCCAGCCGCGAGGGCGACCGCCGCGCCCGTCGCCGCGCGAAGCATCCGGTCGGGCGGCAGGTCCACGGACGAAGGCCATGAGGCCGTCGGGAGGAGATCGCGCAGAAGGAGTCCGGCGGGAGCGAGCGGACTTTGGTTCCGCCAGATCTCGACGAGGTACTCGTTCGTCTCCGGCGGGAGCCTCCAGAGGGGGACGAGGACCGACGGCACGGCCACCGCGGCGGCGGCCGCGCTCACGAGAGCCTGCCGTCCCAGCGCCTTCCGCCGCCCCGTCACGAGCGCAACGGCCGGGCCCACGAAGAGAAGAGGAGCGCCGTAGGCGTGCAGGGAGGTCGCGAGGACGATCAGGAGCGCCTCGGCGGCCAGCCAGCCCGCCGTCGGCCGGGAGATCGCGTGGTCCAGGACCAGGAGATAGAGGACCGTGACGAGTCCCAGCAGGGCGAAGGGCCGGATCTCGGCACCATAGTGGACCGCGATCGCAGAGAGCGAGACGAGGAGAGCCGCGACGGCCGCGGAGGCCGGCCCCCACCGCCGCCAGGCAGCCGCCGCGGCCAGAATCGCCGTCAGCGTGCTGGCCAGCGCCGACAGGAGGCGGAGAGGGAGCTCAGCGTCGTGCGTGGTTTTCAGGATTGCGTGCGCGAGGAGAAAATAGAGAGGGGGGTTGGCTTCGTGCTCGAGCCGGGCCACGATGGCACCGGGAGTGGGCGCGGAGCCGATCTCGAGAACGAGGTACTCGTCGATCCAGAGACGGGCCCGGCTGACCTCCACGGCTCTCAGGCCGATCCCGGCGACGAGAGCGAGCACGACGAGCGCCCCGCAGGCGGCGCCCGCACCTTTTCGCAGGAGCACGCGGCGAGTCTAGCGGAGCGTCACGAGGCGGCGCCGCGATTGACGTCCCGTGAGGCCACGTATATGGTCACGCGCCAGCCATGGAAGAGGCCCCGGGGACGTACCGGAAAGTCCGGCTGATGGACGCTCCGGGCGTGAGGCGCGCCGTCGCTCGCCTCGCGCAGGAGATCGTGGAATCGCAGGGGGGCACAGAGGGCTTCGCCCTGATCGGCATCCGGACACGGGGCGTGCCGATGGCGCGCCGGCTTTCCGCCGAGCTGGAACGGCGGGAGGGGGTGCGGGTTCCAGTCGGCGTCCTCGACATCACTCTCTACCGCGACGACCTGACGACGATCGCCTCCTCGCCGGTTCTCAAGCGGACCGAGATCTCCTTCCCGGTCGAGGGGAAGACGATCGTCCTCTGCGACGACGTCCTCTATACGGGACGGACCGCCCGGGCCGCGATCGACGCGATTCTCGACTTCGGCCGGCCGCGGAAGATCCTCCTCTGCGTCCTCGTCGACAGGGGACGACGCGAGCTTCCCATCGAGGCGCAGTTCGTGGGAAAGCGGGTTGCCACCTCGTCCTCCGAGAGCGTGGAGGTGGCCTTCCGCGAGACGGACGGCGAGGACGACGTCTGGCTTGTCGGCCAGGAGGCCTCTCTGCCACCGGGAAGGGGCGCCTCGAAGGGCGCGCCGAAGGCGCGCGGACGGACGAGGAAAGGGGCTCGCCGGACGTGAGCCCCCGATCCGAAACGCCGGCCGATATTGCCCCCGATCGCCCCCATGTTTTCTCCAAGAAGGACCTGCTGGACATCGAGTCGATCAGCGAGGACGACATCCGCCTCGTCCTCGACACCGCAGAGTCGATGCGCGAGATCAACCAGCGCGCGATCAAGAAGGTTCCGACCCTCCGCGGAAAGCTCGTCGCGAACCTCTTTTTCGAGCCGTCCACGCGGACCCGCTTTTCCTTCGAGGTGGCCGAGCGGCGGCTCTCGGCCGACTCGATCTCCTTCGCGGCGGCCGGCTCTTCGGTATCTAAGGGGGAGACGCTGCTCGACACCGCCAAGAACCTCATGGCGATGGCGCCGGACGCGATCGTCATCCGGCACTCCCGCTCGGGAGCGCCGCACCTCCTCGCCCGCGAGCTTCCGTGCGCCGTGATCAACGCGGGCGACGGTGCGCACGAGCACCCGACACAGGCTCTCCTCGATGCCCTGACGATCCGACGCGCGAAGGGGCGGCTGGCGGGGCTCAAGATCGCGATCTGCGGCGACGTCGCGAACAGCCGCGTCGCCCGGTCCGACGTGTCGCTCCTCTCGAAGATGGGGGCGGCCGTGACGCTCTCCGGCCCGCGGACGCTTCTCCCGCTAGAGATCGAGCGGACCGGGGCGATCGTGGTCCCCCGGATCGAGGAGGCGCTCGACGGCTCCGACGTCGTGATCATGCTGCGCGTCCAGCGGGAGCGCGGCGGCGGGCTCGGCTTTCCGACCGACCGCGAGTACTTCGACGTCTTCGGCCTGACGCCGGAGCGGCGGAAGCTGGCGAAGCGGGACGCCATCGTCATGCACCCGGGGCCGATGAACCGGGGGGTGGAGATCGACTCGGCGGTGGCCGACGGCCCCGATTCCCTCATCCTCGACCAGGTCGAGAACGGCGTGGCGATCCGGATGGCTGTCCTCTACCTGCTGATTGGCGCCAGCGGCGACGAGTGAGGAGCCGGACTTGAATGGGCGACGAAAATAGACCCGTGGGCGAGGTCCCTGTCCTGATTCGCGGCGGGCGCGTCGTCGATCCCTCCCGGCGGCTCGACCAGACGCTCGACGTCCTCCTCAAGGACGGCGTCGTGGCGAAGGTGGACGAGAAGATCCCCGCACCGAAGGGGGCGGAGGTCCTGGAGGCCGCCGGGCTCGTCGTGGCGCCGGGCTTCGTCGACATCCACGCTCACCTTCGCGAGCCCGGCTTCGAGTACAAGGAGACGATCGCGACGGGGACGATGGCGGCCGCTGCCGGAGGCTTCTCGACCGTCTGCTCCATGGCCAACACCGATCCCGTCACCGACGACGCGCCGACCGTCGCCTTCGTCGTCCGGCGGGCGCGGGAGACGGGGCGGGTCCGCGTCCATCCGATCGGCGCCGTCTCGAAGGGACAGAAGGGGGAAGAGCTGGCCGAAATCGGCTCGATGAAGGCCGAGGGGATCGTGGCGGTCTCCGACGACGGCGGGCGACCCATCGTCGACTCGGGCCTCATGCGGAGGGCCCTCGAGTACGCCTCGATGTTCGACCTTCCGGTCGTCGTCCACGAGGAGGACACGGCCCTCGTCCGGGGCGGCGTCATGAACGAGGGATGGGTCTCCACCCGGCTCGGCCTCGCCGGCTGGCCTGCGGCGGCCGAGGCGGTCATGGTGGCGCGGGACGTCCAGATTGCGGCGCTCGCGAAGGGAAGGCTCCACGTGGCACACGTCTCGACGCGCGAGAGCCTCGATGCCATCCGGAACGGGCGCCGGCACGGGATCGCTGTCACCTGCGAGGTGACGCCGCACCATCTGACGCTCACGGACGAGGAGGTCGCCCGCTCCGGCTACGACACCCGGTTCAAGGTCAATCCGCCGCTCCGCTCGGAGGCCGACCGGGCGGCCCTCGTGGCCGCCCTCGCCGACGGGACGATCGACTGCGTCGCGACCGATCACGCGCCTCACCACGCCGACGAGAAGGCGCTGGAGTTCGCCGACGCCCCCTTCGGCGTCATCGGCCTGGAGACGGCGCTTCCGGTCCTCGTGGACGCGCTCCTCGTCCCGAAGCACGTCTCGCTGGCGCGCCTCGTCGAGGTCCTTTCGACGGCGCCGGCCCGTCTCTTCGGGCTGCCGTACGGGACGCTCGCCGAGGGCGCTCCCGGGGACGTCGTCCTCTTCTCGACGACGCGCTCGACCCACGTGACGCCCGACGGCTTCCAGTCGAAGGCCCGGAACTCGCCCTGGATCGCGCGGACTCTGAAGGGGCGCGTCGAGAGGACGTGGGTGGCCGGCAAGGAAGTCTTCGCGCGGGCGTCGGCCGGAGGGGCGAGAGGATGAGGGACACGCGGACGCGCCGGCCGACATCGCGCGCAGGGATGCTCGCCGTCCGGCCACGCCCGAAGCGGATCGTCCTCGTGGACGAGTCGCCGCTCTACGCCGCCGCCTGGCGGGCGCTCCTCGAGGCGCGCTACGGCGGGCGGATCGTCTTCGAGGCGTACCAGGACCCGGTGAAGGCGGTGCCGGCTCTCGGCCCGGACGTCAGCCTCCTGATGGTGGACCTCGACATCCCGGAGTTCGGAGGGCGGAAGCTCCTCGAGCTGTCGCAGGAGCGGGGCGTGCCGCTCCGGCGCATCGTCATCCTCTCCGAGAAGCCGGCCGAGGAGCTGCACGAGCTCTTCCCGTGTAGCACCTGCCTCGCGGTCGTGAACAAGGTGGAGCCGCAGCAGCAGAGCGCCTTCCTGATGATCCTGGACAGCATCGTTCAGCGTCACTGACGGCGGCCGCCCGTGATCAGCCGCGCGGAGCGGTTCCAGGTGACGTAGCTCCAGGCCCACTGGATGAGAACGAGCAGCCGGTTCGCGAACTGGACGATGTACATCAGGTGGAGGAAGAGCCACGCCAGCCAGGCGAGAGTGCCGTTCAGCCGGACGATCTTGAGGTCGGCGACGGCGGCGCGGCGTCCGATGGTCGCCATGCTGCCGACGTCGAAATAGCGGAACGGCGGCGGGGGCGAGGCGCCGGAGAGGCGGGCGCGAACGACCCTTGCCACGTAGCGCCCCTGCTGCATCGCGACCTGCGCCACGCCCGGGAGAGGCTGCCCCTTCGCGTCGCTCAGGGCCGCCAGATCGCCGATCACGAAGATCTCGGGATGCGACGGGAGAGAGAGATCGGGCCCGACGAGCACTCTCCCCGCCCGGTCCAGCGACGCCTCTGCGGAGGCTGCGAGCGCCGCGCCGAGCGGCGAGCCTTTGATGCCGGCCGCCCAGAGGACGGTCCCGGCGGGGAGCCTCTCCTCGGCGGCTCCGTGGTGGAACGTCACCGCGTCGTCCGACAGCCCCGTGACGGCGGCCGACGTTCGGACCGTCACCCCGATCCGCTTCAGGGCTCGGGCCGCTTTCGCCGCGAGGTCCGGCGCATACGCCGGCAGAATCCGCTCTCCGGCCTCTAGGAGAAGCACGTGCGCCTCCGACGGATCGATGGCCCGGAAGTCGCCCCGGAGGGTGTGCCGAGCGATCTCGGCAAGCGCCCCGGCCAGCTCGACGCCCGTGGGCCCTCCACCGACGATGACGAAGGAGAGAAGGGCGCGCCGGCGAAGCGGGTCGGATTCACGCTCGGCCCTCTCGAAGGCGAGGAGGATTCGTCGCCGCATCTCGGTGGCGTCCTCGAGCGTCTTCAGGCCGGGAGCGATCGTCTCCCACCCCTCGTTTCCGAAATAGTGGTGCCGCACGCCCGCGGCGACGACAAGCGTGTCGTATGGGAGATCACCGTCGGAAAGGAGGAGGAGACGCCTCGCCGCGTCCAGGCCGATCGCCTCGCCGAGGAGGACCCGGACGTTCTTCTCGCGCTTCAGGAGCGAACGGATCGGCGCGGCGATGTTCGCCGGGGAGAGCGCCCCGGTCGCCACCTGGTAGAGGAGGGGCTGGAAGAGGTGGAAGTTCCGCCGGTCGACGAGCGTCACCTGGACCGGGAGGCGGGCAAGGGCCCGGGTGGCCCTCAAGCCACCGAAGCCTCCCCCGACGACGACGACGCGGTGTCCTCTATCCATGGTCCGAAGCGGGCGGGTGGCCGTGCCCCAAGCTGGTGCCGCCGCCTCAAGATTAGCCGCGATGGAGCGATCGTCGAGGGCCGTCAGCGCCCGGCCGGCTCGATCCCTTCCAGCATCCGTTCCCGGAGGACGTCGTAGATCGGCCGGCCCCCGAGGAGCGACGCTGTGACGAGTGCGGCCACGGAGGCCGCCAGCATCGGCACGAGGAGCACGGTCTCCCCGGTCATCTCGGCGATCAGAACGATGCCGGTGAGCGGAGCCTGCACCACGGCGGAGAAGAAGGCCGCCATTCCGACGACGGCCAGCGCGGACGGCGTCGGCGCGAAGGTCCCGAACGCAGGACCGAGAGTGGAGCCCGAGAGCGACCCGAGGGCCGCGCCGACCAGGAGAAGCGGCGCGAAGAGCCCTCCAGGAGTCCCGGCGGAATAAGAGAAGGGCCCGAGGGCGAAGCGGAGGGCAAAGGCCAGCGCGAGAAAGAGGGCCGGCAGGCTCTCGGCGAGGATCCGCTGGTTCAGGAAGTGCCCGTCGCCGACGATCGAGGGTGCGAACCAGGCCGCGAGCCCGACGGCCGCGCCGACGATTCCTGCGCGGATCTCGACGGGCCAGCGGACCGCGCGGGCGTTGAGCTCGAGCCCGATGACGACGGCCCTGTTGTAGGGGACCGCCAGGGCGCCGAGGAGCGCGCCGAGGAGGAAATATGCGGCCAGCTGCCGCGGCTCCGGCTCCGTGATCGGGGCGACCCTGAAGTCGAGGACGTCCCCGAGAATCGGGCGCGAGACGGCGAGCGCAGCGGTCGAGGCGAGCAGCGTGGCGAGCGTGAGGCGCAGTCGGAAGGACCGGACCAACTCCTCGAAGACGAAGATCGCCCCGCCCACGGGCGCGTTAAACGCGACCCCGAGCCCCGCTCCGGCGGCAGCGGCCATCACCGCTTTGACGTCTTCCGCCCTCGCCCGGAGCCTGCGGGCGACCGCGGTTCCGATCGTGGCGCCCATCTGGACGGTCGGACCCTCGCGCCCCAGCGCTAGGCCCGAGCCGATCGCGAGCAGCCCTCCGACGAACTTCACGGGAAGGACGAGGAGCCTCGCGTGGTCCGACTCGCCGCGCACCACGGCCTCGACGTGCTGGATGCCGCTGCCGGCGGCGAGGGGGGCGAGGCGTACGAGGGATCGCGCGGCCGCCACGCCGATCGCAGCGACGGCCATGGGAATAGCAATTCCTGCGGGGCCGAAACCGTGTGCCCATTCGATCAGGCCGACACGCATGTGCTCTCCCGCGATGAGCGACAGCCGGAACCACGCCCCGATGAACCCCATGAGGACGCCGGCCCCGAGCGCTGCGGCACTGAGGCGGCCGAGGCCCTCGAGGGCCAGTCCGTCGGCAGCGTCGGGCAGCCCCGCCCCCGGTCGTCTCGTCACGGCGTCCAGCCTCCTTCTCGGCGCGCCCCGCCGGCCGGAATGTCACGGTTCATTCGCATCATATGGCCCGGACGGATCGACGCCGCCGATCGAGTCCGTGTAGATTAGGGATCATGAGGGAGCTCTGGTCCGAGCGGGACGAGGGATCGCTTGCCGACTTCCTCGCGGCGGTCGACGCCGACGACCTCCTCGGAGCACTCTACGCGATCGAAGGGACCCCGGCCCCGGACCGGGCGGCCGACGAGACCCGCCTCGACGGCTGGGCGGCGCGCGTCGCCGAGCGGGTGAAGGAATCATCCTCGGCCTTCATGCAGGCTCGCGCCCTCGCCGAGGTTCTCGGGAGCGAGGAGGGCTTCAGCGGGGACGAGGAGGACTACTACCACCCCGACAACGGCCTGTTCCATGCCGTCCTCTCGCGGCGGCGCGGCATGCCGATCATTCTCTCTGCCGTCTGGATGGAGGTGGGCCGCCGCGCGGGCCTCATGGTCGACGGGGTCGGGATGCCCGGGCACTTCATCGTCCGGGTCGGCTCGTCGCCGGGCGTTCTGGCGGACCCGTTTGCGGGCGGAACGCGGATCACCGTCGACGAGTGCCGGCGGAAGCTGGAGGGGATGTCGGGCGGGAAGCTCTCGTGGCGGCCCGACTTCCTCCGCAGCATCGCCGCCCCCTCGATCCTCGAGAGGGTCTTGCACAACCTCGCCGGCGCGTACGGGCGCCAGCACGACGAGGGGGGGCGATATCGCGCCCTGACGTTCCTCGCGGCGCTCCGCCCCGACGAGCCGGAGAACCTCGTCCAGCGGGCCGAGATCGCCGAGACGCTCGGCGTCCGCGACCTTGCCGAGAAGGTCTGGACCGAGATCGTGGAGCGGTTCCCCGACACACAGCAGGCGCAGGCTGCGTGGGAGAAGCTCGAGGGAGGCGCCGACTCGCCGGTCGTGAACTGACGTGATCCCGCCGGGCAGCGGCGAGATCCCCTCCTGACCTTCACCGCGGCCAGAGTCCGCCGAAGGTCCCCGCCGTCAGGAGGCCATAGACGAGTGCGTCGAACGTGGACTCCGGGGTGATCGTCCGGGCGCGGCCACAAACTATAATGAGTCTCAGCCCAGGGTTCACCGGCTGAATCCGGTGATGTCCCGGGAGAAAGGGGTGCTCGGATGTCTGCGCTCTCGAAGGTGCAAGAGCTCGTCGAACGGCAGGGGCTTATCACGGAGTTTCGCCGCCGGTCGGGAGACGTCGCGCCACCCCGCAGGCGTCCGGCCGAAGGGCCGTGGCTCGCCCTCTCGCGCCAGGCGGGCTCGCGGGGAGCGGAACTGGCCGTTGCCGTCGCCGGGAAGCTCGGCTGGCTGGCCTACGACCGGGAGATCCTCGCGGCCATCGCGGAAGAGACCCGGCGAGACGAGGTCGTTCTGCGCCGCTTCGACGAGCGCCCGGTGCGCGAGTTCGATGAGTACCTCGCGCCCCTCATCGTTCCCGAGGATCCGGGCCAGGCGCGCTACCTCGTCGAGATGACCCGGGTCATCGCGCGGCTCGCGCAGAAGGGGCGGGCCGTTTTCGTCGGCCGGGGCGC
>JBLMYG010000301.1:0-8765 GCA_050258155.1 Acidithiobacillales bacterium | reverse complement strand
CCGGGCACGATACTCCGAAGCTCAAAGACTTCGCCCCTCCCGCTGAAGAGCATGACGCACATTTTTCCACCTTCTGCGCGATAGAGACCGGGACGGTCGATGACCTTTTCGAGGGGGACTTCAGCACAAACCGAAATCGCCGCTGCAGGAGTTCCCAGCGTGTCGCACGGCGAGACCTCCGGAGACCTTGCGCAAAGAGTTCTCTTCAGTCGAAGCGCTTTCTGTCCCTTGAGTTCGGACTTCTTCGGACCCGAGGGGCCGACCGAGTAGAGGAAGACCTCGTCTTCGACCTTTCCGGTCGAAAGGCCCTCGATTCGACACCAGACTCCGACGTCATCCAGTCCATCGCCCGTCAGATCCCCGACCTCGAAGCGACACTCGTAACGCCAGTCGTCCTCGTCGCCGAACTGGTCATCCGAACCGATAAATAGACTTGTCTCTCCTTCAGGCCACAATCGAAGCCGCCAGAGCCTCAACCGCCCGTCGAACCTGAACGAGGAAAGAAGGTAGGTTGCCTCGCACTCGGTACAGCTTTGCCAGGTAAACGCGATATCGGGCGTTGCCTCTCGGTTGAATCTCGCGAATCCTTGGAATTTCCAGACGTTGAATCCGTCGGTTCCGGGACCCATTTCGAGCTTGCTGTTGGTCGCTCGGTTGAAGCTGTAAGCGCGAAAGAAGTCAAGAGGTGGGGGGGAGTCCTTTTCTTGACGCATGCCGATCAGTACAAGACAGACTTCCGAATAGCACCCGACTCTTGAAAGGTACTTGAAGCGCTGAGCTACATACGGAACGGTTTTCGCTGGATCTTCCGGCTGCAGCTCGTCGGAGAAGGCGGCCTGGACTCTGGCCCACAGCTCGGGACTTGATTCCGCTGTCACCCATTCGAAATTCTCTTCACCTCGGCTCGGCGGGCCGGCAGCCCACGATCCTCCCGTCGCCAGCAGCAGGAGAAGCGATGCGCCGCAGCGGGCTTGCCGGGTCATCGGCGAACGGAACCGCGGTACCCCGGCCCGAGGAGCGGACGGCCCGGCCGCGCGGAGGTGATCTTCCCGCCGTCCACGACGAGCTGGCCGTTCACCGCGACGTAAGGGATCCCCTCGCAGTAGTGGAACGGGTCGGCGTACGTCGAGACGACCCTCACGCGCTCGGGGTCGAATGCGACGAGGTCGGCGTAGAGGCCCGGAACGACGAGGCCGCGGTCCCGGAGCTGCGCGCGGGCCGCGGGGAGGGAGGTCATCTTCCGGATGGCTTCCTCGAGCGGGAGGACTCTCTCTTTTCGGACGTACGTCTCGAGGATGCGGGCCGTCGAGGCCCATCCGCGGGGGTGGGACTTCTCCTCGGAGAAGATGCCGTCGGTCGCCGAGGCGCCCGAGTCGGTGCAGAAGGCGACGAGGCGGCTTCTCAGAGCCGCGCGGACGTCGTCGTCGCTCATGCAGGAGAGAATGCCGTACGAGTTCGCCCTGTCGGCGATGACGAGGTCGATCAGGGCGTCGCGCGGATCCTTCCCTTCCGCCTTCCCGATCTCCTCGAGCGTCTTCCCCTCGTATTTCTTCAGCGCCGGGTTCAGGACGGAGGTGACGAGGACCCCGGAGGCGCCCCCCGAGCCGTACCACTGGTTCTCCCAGGTGTCGGAGTCGACCGCCATCTCCCGCTTCACCCGCTCGCGGACCGCGGGGTCCGCGAGGTGGGCCAGGAGCTTTTCCGTCCCTCCCTCCCGGACCCAGGGCGGGAGGTTGGCGTCGAGGCCGTTCATGGCGGCCGTCCAAGGGTACTGGTTCGCCGCGACGTCCAACCCCTCGGCCCTGGCCGCCTCCAGCCGGGCGAGGAGGGCCGGCATCTTCCCCCAGTTGCGCCGGCTGGAGGCCTTGAAGTGCCAGATGTTGGCCGGGATCTTCGCCTCCCGGGCGATCCGGAAGACCTCGTCGAGCGAGGAATCGATCCGGTTCCCTTCCGATCGCTGGTGCGTGAAGTAGGCGCCGCCATACCGCGCCGCGACCTTCGCGAGGGCGATGATCTCCTCCGTGGAGTTATACATGTCCGGGACGTACTGGAGCGATGTCGAGACGCCGAGGGCTCCCTCCTCCATCGCCTTCGCCACCTCCCGCTCCATCGCCGCCAGCTCGGATGGCGTGGCGCGGCGATCCGCCTTGCCGATGACGAGGTCGCGGATCCCTCCGAGGCCGGCGAAGGTGCCGAGATTGATCGTGGGGGGCGTCCGTCGGAAGTCCGCGAAGTAGCCGGCCAGCGTCGTGAAGTCGGGGCGGATGCCGTACCGCCGGTAGACGTCCTCGCTCTCCCTGAGCATCCTCTCGTTCAAGGGGGCGATGGAGACCCCTTCGCCGGTCACCTCGGTCGTGATCCCCTGCGTGATCTTCGAGGCCGCGCGGGGGTCGACGAGGACGTTGTATTCCGACTGGCCCAGAAGGTCGATGAAGCCGGGCGAGACGACGAGTCCCGTGGCGTCGATCCGGCGGCGCGCCGCCGCCTTGCGTGACTCGGGGAGGAAGCCGACGGCGGCGATCCGGTCGCCCCGGACGGCGACGTCGGCCCGGAAGAGCGGCGCGCCCGTGCCGTCGGCCACGCGGCCGTTCTCGATGACGAGATCGTCACGCTCCACCGGACCCGCCGCGCCGGAGAGAAGGAAAAAGGCCGCGGCGGTGAGCGCCGCGGCCGGGAGGGCCCGCTTCATGTCGCGACTCCTGCCTCCCGGCCGGTCGGGAGGAACCGGACTTCAGGGGTTCTTGGGGCGCGCCTCGTTGACGCGGATCGTGCGTCCCTCGTGCTGGGAGCCGTTCAGAGCCTGCATGGCCTTCTTGGCGTCCTCGTCGCCCATCTCGACGAAGCCGAAGCCCTTGGATCGGCCCGAGTCGCGGTCGACGACGACGGTGGCGGACTGGACGGTCCCGTAGGCCTCGAAAAGACCACGGAGTGAGGTGTCATTGACAGCGTAAGAGAGATTTCCCACGTAGAGCTTCATGCCCGGAATCCTTTCGCAGCCGGCGGTCCGGCCCTCTCTAAAGACTAGCACGGCGGTCGGGTAGGATGGCGCGCCCGTGAACCTTCGGCCGCGAATACCGTAGAGAGGGAGAACGCCATTTTCCCGGGCGGCCTCGTGCCGGCCGGTTCGAGGAGGAAGAGATGAAGATCCGGACGACCCTGATCGCCGTCCTGCTGCTCGGCATGTCGGCCGCCACGGCCGAGACGCTCGACGAGATCGTGGCGAAGAACATCGAGGCGCGCGGCGGCCTGGCGAAGATCAAGGCGATCCAGAGCGCGCGGATGACCGGCACGATGACGATGGGGCAGGGGATGGAGGCCGCGATGGTGCTCGAGTTCAAGCGGCCGAGGATGATCCGCCAGGAGTTCACGATCCAGGGGATGACGGGGGTCACGGCGTACGACGGCAAGAGCGGCTGGCAGATCATGCCGTTCATGGGGAAGAAGGACCCCGAGCCGATGTCGGCCGACGACCTGAAGGAGATGGAGGACCAGTCGGACATCGAGGGCGACCTCGTCGACTGGAAGGACAAGGGGAGCAAGGTCGAGCTGCTCGGGAAGGACAAGGTCGAGGGGACAGACACCTGGAAGCTGCGGGTCACCTTGAAGGACGGCACCGTCAAGACGATGTGGCTCGACACCGACTCGTCCCTCGAGATCCGCGAGGAGTCGAAGCGCAGGGTCCAGGGGAACGAGGTCGAGTTCGTCACGAACCTCGGCGACTACAAGGAGGTCGGCGGACTCATGGTCCCGTTCTCCGTCGAGACGCGGCCCAAGGGGGGCACGGGGAGCCAGACGATCTCCCTCAAGACGGTCGAGTTCAACGTGCCGGTCGACGCGGCCGACTTCCGGATGCCTCAGCCGAAGCCGGCCGAGACGCCCGCACCGAAGAAGTAGGAGCGAGGAGATCATGAGACGCCACCGCGCGATCGGCTTCGCCGTCCTTGCTCTCGCCTCCGCGCTTCCGCTTCTCGGGGAGGAGACGAAGATCGACTCCGAGGCTTTCAGCGGCCTCACGGCCCGGTCCATCGGGCCGGCCGCGATGGGGGGGCGGATCACCGCCATCGAAGCCGTTCCGGGCGAGCGCCTGACCGTCTGGGTCGGGACCGCCGCCGGAGGCGTCTGGAAGTCGGAGGACGGCGGCCTCACGTTCAAGCCGGTCTTCGACAGGGAGCCGCAGTCGGTCGGCGCCCTCGCGGTCGACCCGTCCGACCCGAAGAGCGTCTGGGTCGGCACCGGAGAGTCGGCGGTCCGGAACAGCGTCTCGGTCGGCGCCGGGGTCTTCCGGACGACCGACGGCGGCGAGACGTGGGAAAAGCTGGGCCTCGAGGGAACGGAGCGGATTGCCCGCGTGGCCATCAGCCCGAAAGACGGTAAGACCGTCTTCGTCTGTGCCACGGGCCCCCTCTGGAACGACAGTTCGGAGCGCGGCGTCTTCCGGACGGTGGACGGCGGGAAGAAATGGGAGAAGGTTCTCTACGTCGATGCGAAGACCGGCTGCGCCGACCTCGCGATGGACCCGCAGGACCCGAGGCATCTCTATGCCGGCCTCTGGCAGTTCCGGCGGACCCCCTGGTCCTTCACCTCGGGGGGCCCGGGGAGCGGCCTCTGGAGGTCGGCCGACGGCGGCTCGACGTGGAGCAAGGTGACGAAAGGGCTGCCGTCCGGGGAGCTCGGCCGGATCGGCCTCGACGTGTCGCCGGCCCGGCCCAGCGTGGTCTATGCCGTCGTCGAGTCGAAGAACACGGCGATCTACCGATCCGACGACCTCGGGGAGAGCTGGACGGAGACGAATTCCTCGGCGAACGTCCAGGCCCGCCCGTTCTACTTTGCGCGCGTCATCGCCGACCCGGTGGACGTCGACCGCGTTTACAAGCCCGGCTTCTTCCTGACCGTCAGCGCGGACGGCGGGAAGACGTTCCAGTCCGCGTCGGGGGGGCTCCTCGGGATGAGCGTCCACCCGGACCACCATGCCCTCTGGATCAACCCGAAGAACCCCCGGGAGCTTCTCCTCGGGACCGACGGCGGGATCTACATCTCGCCGGACCGGGGCGGACACTGGCGCTTCGTCACGGACCTCCCCATCTCGCAGTACTACCACGTCAGCGTCGACGACGCTGTCCCGTACAACGTCTACGGGGGCCTCCAGGACAACGGGACCTGGTACGGTCCCTCCACCGTTCCGGGCGGGATCTACAGCCGTCACTGGAAGGTGATCGGATACGGAGACGGCTTCTGGGCCTTCGTCGACCCGACCGATCCCGACATCGTCTACGACGAGTACCAGGGCGGCCACCTGATGAGGACGCGGAAGTCGACCGGCGAGACGAAGGAGATCGCGCCCTACCCGAAGGCGGGCGAGCCGAAGCTCCGGTACAACTGGAACACGCCGATCCATGTCTCGACGGCGAAGCCGGGAGTGCTCTACTACGGCTCGCAGTACCTCCACCGCTCCAAGGACGGGGGCGAGTCGTGGGAGCGGATCTCTCCCGACCTGACGACGAACAACCCGGCCCGGGAGAAACAGGAGGAGTCCGGCGGCCTCACGATCGACAATTCGACGGCCGAGAACCACTGCACGATCTATGCCATCGCCGACTCGCCGAAGAACCCCTCCGTCATCTGGGTCGGGACGGACGACGGAAACCTCCAGGTGACGCGCGACGACGGGAAGAGCTGGACGAACGTCGCGAGGAACGTCCCCGGCCTCCCTGCGGGGACCTGGGTCTCCTCCGTCGAGGCGGGGCACTTCGACGAGGGGACGGCGTACGCGACCTTCGACGGCCACATGACGGGGGACATGAAGCCCTGGGTCTTCCGGACCACGGACTTCGGGAAAACGTGGACGCCGCTCGCCACGGGGGATCTCGAGGGCTTCGCCCACGTCGTCAAGGAGGACCTCGGGAGCCCCAGGCTCCTCTTCGTCGGAACGGAGTCGGGGCTCTTCGTCTCCGTGGACGGCGGAAAAGCGTGGGCCCGCTTCACGGGAGGTCTGCCGAGGACGCCGGTCTGCGACCTCGTCGTCCACCCGCGCGACGGTGACCTCGTCATCGCCACCCACGGCCGAGGCCTCTACATCGTCGACGATCTGACGCCGCTCCGGAACCTGACGCCGGAAGTCCTCGACTCGACCGTGACGCTTCTCCCCTCGCGTCCCGCCGTCCTGACGATTCCGACCGGGGAGCAGCGCTTCGACGGGGACGGCGACTTCGAGGGGCACGCGCTTCCCGAGGCCGCGATGATCGCCTACTACCAGAAGAAGCGGCACATCTTCGGCGACCTCTTCCTCGAGGTCGTAGGCGCGGACGGCAGGAAGATCTCGACCATCCCCGGAAATGTGCGCCGCGGCCTGACGCGCGTCGACTGGCCGATGCGGCTCAAGCCACCGAAGGTTCCGCCGGCCACGTCGCTCGTCGAGCAGCCGTATGCGTTCGTCGGCCCCCGTCTCCCCGAAGGGACCTACACGGTGAAGCTGACGAAGGGGAAGACGGTCGTCACGGGTGAGGTGAAGCTCGTCGGCGATCCCCGCTCGAAGCACTCGGCCGCGGACCGGAAGCTCCAGCAGGAGACGGCGCTGAAGCTCTACGGGATGCTGGCACGCCTCACGTTCGAGGTCGACCGGATCCTGGATCTCCAGAAGCAGGCCGCGACGGGGGCTTCGAAGCTCCCGGCGGGAAGCGCGGCCCGGAAGAGACTCGAGCGGTTCGGGGCCGGCCTCGAGACGATCCGGGCGACCCTCGTCGCCACCCGGCCCGGCCAGCTGACGGGGGAGGAGCAGATCCGGGAGCGGATCGGCACCCTGTACGGCGGGGTGAACGGGTACGAGGGGCGCCCGACGGCGTCGCAGCTCGATCGGATGGCGGCCGTCGAGAAGGAGCTGGACGCCGCCGTGGCGAGACTCGACGCTTATCTCGCGAAGGAGCTCGCAGCGGCCAGCGGAGCTCTCCCGAAGGGCTCCGCGCCGCTGACGCCATTGACCCGCGAGGAGTGGGACCGGAAACAGGAGAAGAGCTGAGGCGAAGAGGCAGCCGGGGAGGGGCGGGCTGATAAGCTCGCCCCGCCATGGCGCAGATCCAGCCGTTTCCGTCAGGCCGACCGCCGGCCGCGATCGCGGCCCGGGTCGCTTCGGTCCCGTACGACGTCGTCGACACGGCGGAGGCCCTCGCGCTCGCCGCCGGAAACCCCGTGTCGTTCCTTCACGTCTGCCGCCCGGAGATCGACCTGCCGGCGGGGACCGATCTCTACGCGGAAGCCGTCTACGCCAAGGGTCGCGAGAACCTCGATCGCTTCTACGCCGAGGGGACGCTCGTCCACGACGCCGTGCCGCGGCTCTTCGTCTACCGGCAGACCTGGCACGGCCGGAAGCAGGACGGCCTCGTGGCGGCCTGCAGCGTTGACGACTACGACCGGGATGTCATCAAGAAGCACGAGAAGACCCGCCCCGACAAGGAGAACGACAGGGTCCGGCACATCCTGACGCAGTCGGCCCACGCCGAGCCCGTCTTCCTCACCTACCGGTCGGTCGCCGCGATCGACGAGAACGTGCGCGCGGTGACGGCGCGGCGGTCCGAGTTCGACTTTACGGCTTCCGATGGCGTGAGGCACACGCTCTGGATCGTCCCGCCGGGCGAGGACGCCTCTTTCGTCGAGGCCTTCGCCGCGGTGCCGCTCCTCTACGTCGCCGACGGCCACCACCGGTCGGCCTCGGCCTCGCGCGCCCGGGAAGCCTTGCGGCCTCAGTCATCGGTTCGGCTCCCGCCCGAGAATCAGGCTGCTGACTGGCTGCACCATCGGCCCTGAAGTGACCATCGAAACGCTCACCTCGGCTTTTACCTGGTTCGGCGAGGTCCCGCGGATCTGTCGCACAGCTTCCGTAATCAATTCGAGGCCGTGCATGTAGCACTCCGCCAGGTTGCCGCCGCTCGTGTTGAGGGGCAGCCGTCCGCCGCCCGCGCGGAAGTTGTCGAGCGTGAAGTACTCATTCACTTCGTCGGGCTTGCAGAACTCGTTCTCGACGATGCTCATCATCACGCCGCCAGTGAAGTTCTCATAGCTCTGCAGGACTTCGACGTCCTGCGGGCCGACGCCTGCCATCGCGTACAGCCGCGGCGTGAGCGTCTTGAAGTTCGAGGTGGCGTAGTCCGGGGCGTTGTGGACGGTGGCAGCCTGGCGGTAGTCGCTCCCCTGCGCGGCTGCGAGGATGTAGGCCGGGCGATGTCGCATGTCCTTCGCGCGCTCCGCGGAGGTCACGATCACCGCCGCTGCGCCGTCGTTTTCCTGGCAGCAGTCGAACAGGTGAAACGGCTCCACGATCCAGCGGGAGTTGTCGTAGTCCTCCTCGCTCAACGGACGCCCGTGCATGACTGCGCGGGGGTTGTTCTGTGCGTGGTGATAGCTTGCCAGCGCCACCGCCCTCAGGGCTTCCTGTTTCACGCCGTGCTCGTACATGAAACGCCGCACGCGCATGGCGAAGTTCTGGGCCGGCGACATCAGGCCGTATGGTTGCGTGAACGCCATCGCGCCCGGGGCCACCCGCGATTGCGAACCCTGGCCGAATCGGCCGAACTGCCCCTGTGCCAGTCCGCGGTATGCGACCGCGACGTCGCAGTACCCGGCCGCAACCGCCGCGGCCGCGTTCGCCACGGCCCCCGAGCCACCTCCGCCACCTCCGCCCCAGAACATGTTGCTGAAGCCGAAGTGCTTGCTCCCCCGCGCCGCCGCGAGGTGGGCCGGATCGGTACGGTCATTGCTATACGAATCGAAGCCAT
>JBLMYG010000300.1:0-6537 GCA_050258155.1 Acidithiobacillales bacterium | reverse complement strand
GGGAGAGACCTGAGGGGAAGGGCCAGCTGCCCCTCTTGATGGAGGGAAGGCCTTTCCTTTCAGAGGCTTCGGCGCAAAGGTGAGATGTCGCCGGCCTTTCGGATTCAGCGTAACCGATTGTGACAGAGATGCCTGTCTCATGAAACCGAGTCGCGTTCCGGCAGTACGGGCAGTCACAATGGCGTGCTAAAATCCACGATTGCGTATGGCGAAGACGAACCACTCCGCCGTCCCGTCCCTTCTCAAAGACATCAGGGCCGCACTTGAGTCGAGGGCGGATGAGAGAATCCGTGAGACCGACGCCGGTCGACCGAGGAGCTCCCTGAAAGCGATCGGTGTCCGGCCGACGACGATCCACGCCGTCGCCCGGGACACGCTCGGTAAGGGGCGCCCGGGTCTCGACTACGGTACGGCCATCTCCCTTCTCGATGCCGCCGTGGCGCGAAGGACCCGCGAGGAGATCCTCGTCGCGATCGAGGTCCTCGAGAGGTTCCGGCGGGACTTCGACGCGTCGCTCTTCTCGCATCTCGAGAGGTGGAGCAGCGCCGCCGACGATGTCGAGGTGGCGGAGGCGCTGGGCGCCCGGATCGCCGCCCCCGCCCTCGCAAAGGATCCGGCAAGAATGGCGCTGGTGAAGAAGTGGGCCCGCCTGAAGAGCCTCGGAAAGCGACGTCTCGCCGTCCTGGCCGCCTCGGGTCTCGTGACGGAGGGACGGCGCGAGGCGGGGCTCGTCCTGGACATGTGCGAGCACCTGCTCAACGAGGACAATCCGGTGCTCGTGTCGGCGGTGGCCGGGCTCCTTCGCGACACGACGAAGGTCGATGCCAAGGCGGTCCAGGATTTCCTCTTCCGCCGCTCCATCGACGGCAATCCCGAGATTCTGCGAGCAGGCTCCGAGAACCTCGACGCGGCGCGCCGGGCCGCCCTCATCGCGAAGCTCGAGGCGCAGGCCGGCGTCGCCACCCAGTTCGCGGTCGTCGAGCGGTAAGGTATCAGGGGAACCCGAGCCGGGTTCCCCCAATCCCCCTCCGCGCCCCGAGCAAGAACGAATTAGGGGAACCCGGGCGACGCGGCTTTGAGCCGCGGCTCCGGACGATGGAGGGCGCTGTGCCCGGAGTCGCGTTTCCCGTCGCGAGACACTCCAGACTCGACTTAGAAGGAGAGCAGGAGCTTCTCCCCGGTTTCCAGTTCCTGCCCCGTGAGGCCGTGGGCGAACGGCAGGGCGCGCCAGCGAGCGCGCCGCTCGGCCGGCGGCAGGGCCGAGAGCGCCTTGATCTCCGCCGCGAGCCGCGACCGTTTGCGGTCGTCCATCTCGGCCAGGCGCGAGGCCAGCCGCCGGAGACCTGCCTTCTCGACGGGTGAGAAGCCGCCGATCACGCTCCACCGCTCCTCGGCCCGCTCTCTCGTCGGGGCGTCGGCAGCGCGGCAGGTGCTCTCGAGGGCGAGCCACTGCTCACGCCCGGCAGGCCCCGCCTCGTCCCACGCGGCGAGCCGCCCAGCGATCTCCTCGGGCGACTGGGGCGGCCGCAGCAGGCCGGGAGGCGGGGCGGGAGGGTGCTCGGGGAAGAACAGGTCGAGCTCGGCGAGGGCGCTGAAATGCTCGAGAAAATCCCGGGGGAGGAGCGAGAGCGCCCGCGTCTTCTCGCCTTCGGAGAGGGGAGCGCCGCCCATGGAGATCGGTGTCGATCGGACCGCGAGGATGTCGGGCGGAGGCGCCTCCGCGCCGGGAGCCTTCGCACCGGTCGCGAGGCCGCGGGGCTCCGGTAAGGGTGCAGGTGCCCGCACCGGGGAGCCGGGGCGCGAACGGAGAAGAAGGGCCGCCACAACCGCGACGACGAGGAGGGCTGCGCCGAGCAGCGAGCGGCCCGGGAGGCCGGCGAGGGGGCCGCCGGCCGGGCGGGACAGCCGCTGCCTGATTCTCTCGTCGAGTTCGTCCGGCGGATCGACCCGTCCGGCGGCCGCGAAGACCTTCTCGACCTCGCCGAAAGCCCTCGCGAGCGACCGGCACTCGGCGCATGCGTGGAGATGCTCGACCACGGGTGCGTGCCCCCCCGTCGAGGCGGACGAAGGGTCCACGATCCGCTGGCGTAGCTCCGTGCAGTTCACGGCGCACCTCCGGGGTCAGGAGCGGCCTCCGGCTCCGGCGCGCGCGGGGCGATGAGGGGCGCGAGGCTCTCCGAAAGGGCGGTGAACGCGCGGACGAGGCGCCGGCGGAGATCGGCCTCGGAAGCGCCGGTCGCCGCGGCCGCCAGGGGGAGGGAGAGTCGTGCAACGCGCGTGAGAAGGAAGGCCGAACGCTCTCCCGGCGGCAGGGCCCCCACCGCTCCCCGGAGGAGGGCCGCGCGCGCCGCAGCCGATTCGCGGAGGCGCGACGGCGGGATCGTTGGAACCTCCGCCCGCGGAGCCCGGTCCGCTTCCCGTGCCACGAGGGTCCAGAGGCGCTCTTCGAATGGCGTTGCCGGCTCGTATTTCGAGGCGCTCGCCAGAAGCCTCTCGAAAACAGCCGCGGCCGCTTCCAGGGCCTCGGCCGGCTCCCGGCTTTTCTCGAAGACGTCGTAAACGGGAGAGCGCCAGCGCTTGAGGAGCCGCGCGGTGGCGGCCGCGTCGCCGGCCGCGACGAGAAGAAGATCTCCCGCGTCCGCGCCAGGCGAAGAACGGCTTTCGGGGGGGGCCACGGGAACGATTCTGCCAGACGGTCGCGCCCGCCCTTGCCGCGGCGCCCGCGGCGGCCGACGATTCAGTCGGGCTTGCTCTTGGCGAAGCGCTCGAGGATCCAGAGCTGGACGGCGTCCTTCCCCTTGGCGGCGATGCCGGCCATCTCGCCTTTCGCAAGGACCTCGGTGACAGTGTGGTTCGGAGCGAAGATGACGACGCCGGGTTGCGGCGCCTTCGGATCGATCCCGTAGCGTTTCGGGATCTCGGCGTTCGACGTCCCGGGGGCGACGTCGATGAACTCGGGGATGAACTGCTTGATCAGCTCGTCGTAGAAGCGCTTCTCGTAGACGGCCTGATTCGCGACCCGGCAGGCCCGACAGTCGTTCGTCCCGAAAAAGACGATGAGCCGGCGGTTGGATCTCTCGCACATCTCGAACCGGGCCTTGAGGGCGAGCTCGCCGTCCATCTCGGGGTCGAAGATCGGCGGGGCTTCGCCCTTCGGGGCCGTCGCCGGCGTCGCCGCAGGGGGTGTCCCTTTCCCCGTCGGCGGGGCGGCGCCCGCGCGGAGGCTCAGAGCGAGAAGCGCCGTGAGAAGACAGGAAACGTGTTTCATCGTCGGTCCTCGAAGGCTGGGGCTCGTCGTCCGAAGCCCCCTCCACGGATCAGTTGGGGGGAACGGTCTCGCCCTGCGGCCGGCGCGCTTCGAAATCGGTTCGGATCGTCCCGAAGTTCTTCTCGTAGAGCGCGACATTCTGGGCCAGTGCGCTCAGCAGCTGCTTCGTGTGGACGGGCGTCAGGATGAGGCGGGAAAGGACCCGTACGTCGGTGCGCCCCGGTACGACACGGCCGAAGTCGATGACGAATTCGGCCGGGTTGTGGATGATGTTCGCGAAGTTCGCGTAGATGCCGCTCGCGACGGAATCGTCGATGGAGAACTGGAAGGCAGGCGGAGCGGGAGCGTCGGGACCGGGGGGCTGGTTGGCCAAGGAGTCACCTCTTCCCGCCGGGGCAGTGGGCCCTGGAACAGCCCCAGTATATATAGTGACGGCATGAAAGCGTCCCGCTTCGTCGCCGCTGCAGCCGCGGCCCTCCTCGCACTGTCGGCCGGAGCGTTCGCCGGGACGGAAGGAAGCCGCACGGCGGCCGAGGCGATTGCCGAGGCCGACCGCCTCTGGGCCGAGCGCGGCGAAGGGGCGACGGGCGGCGAGACGTCCCCGTCCCGCATCGATCCCGTCATCGCGGCGTGCCGCCGGGCGATCCAGCTCGATCCGGATTCGCTCGAGCCGCGGTGGCGGCTGATGCGCGCCTTCTTCTTCAAGGGGGAGTACACGACGCGCGATCCGGAAGAGAAGAAGAAGATCTTCGACGAGGGAAAGAGAGCCGGCGACGAGGCGCTCGCCCTCCTTCGGAAGAAAGTCGCCGCCGCGACGGGACGCCCTGCGGAGAAGGAGGGACCGGTTGCCCTCGCCCCGGCGGCGAAGGCGATCCCGGGCGCCGCGCCGACGTTCCTCTGGGCGGGCGTCGACTGGGGGAAGTGGGCGATCGTCTACGGAAAGTTCGCTGCGGCACGAGAAGGGGTTGCCGCGAAGATCCGCGACGATGCGAAAGCCGTCATCCTCATCGACGCGGCCTATGACGACGGGGCCGGCTACCGTCTCCTCGGGCGCCTGCATTACGAGACGCCGCAGATTCCGTTCATCACGGGCTGGGCGTCCCGCTCGGAGGCGCTGAAGAACCTGAAGCTCGCGCTCGCCGCCGGGCCGGCGAACTTCTACAACGGCCTCTACTGGGCCGAGGCGCTCTGGGACTACGAGCCGTCCCGCCGGGACGAAGCGAGAAAGGTGCTCGAGGCCCTGTTGGGGGCGCAGCCCTCGACGGGTTACCGCGTCGAGGACCTGCGCGTCCAGGAGGAGGCGCGGGCGCTCCTCCAGAAGTGGGGGCGCTGAGAGCGCCCGTGCCGGCGTTTAGAATGGCCGCGTGACGACCCCCCAGCGGAAGCGCCCTTTCTCCGGAATGGCCGAGCGGCTCCGCCGCGCGATGGACCGGATCGTGGAGACGGCCGAAGCGCGGCCGAGGCTCTCGGCCGTGGACGCACCGCCCCGACCGCAGAAGAGGGAGATCGTCGAGATCCTCCGGATGCTCCAGGAGGTCGTCTTTCCCGGCTATTACGGGGAACCGGTCCTCTATCGCGCCAATCTGCGCGACCACCTCGGCGACATGCTCTTCCGGATCCACCTGCGCCTTTCGGCCGAGATCGAGAGGGCCCGCGCGCACCTGTCCGACGCCGGCGTCCCGGCGGAGACGGCCCGGGAGATCACGACGGAGCTCTTCGAGCGCCTTCCCGGTGTCGCCGACCGCGTTTCCGAGGACGTGGAGGCGGCGTACGACGGCGATCCCGCGGCCACCGGCGGCGAGGAGATCGTTCTCGCGTACCCCGGCTTCCGGGCGATCTTCACGTACAGGATCGCCCACGAGCTGCACCAGCTCGGCGTGCCGCTGATCCCCCGGATGATGACCGAGTTCGCCCACCAGGAGACGGGGGTGGACATCCACCCGGGCGCGACGATCGGGAAGAGCTTCTTCATCGATCATGGAACGGGCGTGGTGATCGGCGAGACGACCCGGATCGGGGACCGGGTGAAGCTCTACCAGGGGGTCACCCTCGGGGCGCTCTCCTTCCCGAAGGACGAGAGGGGGCGGCTCATCCGGGGGACCAAGCGGCACCCGACGGTGGAGGACGATGTCGTCGTCTACGCCGGCGCGACGATTCTGGGCGGTGCGACCGTCATCGGCCGGGGAAGCGTCATCGGCGGCAGCGTCTGGATCACGGAGTCCGTCCCCCCCTGGACGAAGGTCACCCTCGAGGGGTCGCAGCTGAAGTTCGAGTCCCGGAGGGCCGCCGCGCGCCCCTGAGGAGGCGGACCGAGTCGCCGGACCGGACACGAACCTCGGAGAGGAGACGCGCCACGGTCTTGCCCGTCCCGGGCACCGTCCGCCGGGGTGCGACGTCGGCCAGGGGGACGAGGACGAAGAGCCGCGACGCGAGGCGCGGGTGCGGGAGGACGGGCGCCGGAGCGGCCCGGGAGCAGTCGGCGTAGAGAAGCAGGTCCAGGTCGAGCGGCCTGGGGCCGTTGTGCGGTCCACGCCGCCGGCCCGCCGCGCGCTCGAGGAGCTGGAGGCGCCCGAGAAGCTCTCGGGGAGCGAGTTCCGTTCGGCCCGCGAGGACGGCGTTGACGAACGGGGGCTGCGGAGGTCCGCCGACGGGGCTCGTCCGGTAGAGGGGCGAAAGACGGGGCGTCGTCACGAAGGCGGTGAGGGCGTGTGCCGCGCGCCGGACGGCGGAAACGGGATCACCGAGGTTGGCGCCGAGGCCGATGGCCACGAAGACCGACCGGCGCGGCCGGCTCTCAGTACTCTTCGTCGTCGCTTTCAGGCGCCTCGAGCTGGCCCGATCCTTCGAGGGGGAGCTCTTCCTCGTCGTCGACCCGCTTGACCGCATCCTCGGCCTCGACTCCTGGCTCCTCGTCGTCCCGCGGGCGCTCGAAGAGGTCCGGATCCGCGAACTCGTCACGCTTGGCGCGCCGCGCCGCCGCGAGCATCACGGGCGAAGTGGGCTGGGGAGGCGCTTCCTTCTGGTCGGCTCCGCACTTCGGACAGAGGACCGGAGCCTTCCTCAGATCGTAGAACTTGGTTCCGCATTTGAAGCACTCGTGTTTCTGTCCCAGTTCCGGCATCGAACCCCCGAAGGCGGGCGGAACATAGCATCCGGGTTTCCGAGGGTCAACGCGCAGGCGGCCCTTTGTGGTAAGCACGTGGAATGTCCGGTGGTAGGAGCAAGTGAAGTGTCCGGTCTGACGGCTGGGCGGGGGAAGCTCCGGATCT
>JBLMYG010000299.1:0-5061 GCA_050258155.1 Acidithiobacillales bacterium | reverse complement strand
CGGAACTGCGAGCCTTCCGCGTCGAGGGGTGAGCGGCCGGTCGAAAGGGGACCTCCGGAAGGGGCCGAGACGGTCCTTGAGGATGTGGGCCCAACCTGGCCTCGGTACGGTGGCGACGGGGGGTACATGTCGCGGACGCCGCTGTTCATGAGAATGAGATCCGCCATTCGAAGGATCTGACATCCGCAGCTGCCCCTGTAGCCGCCGCACATGAGAAGCGAGAACCTTGTGTCCCGCTGCAGAGAGACTGGTAGTATGGTCGTGGTATGGCAAAGCTCAAGGTCACCTTCACGCTGGACCGCGAGACGGTGGGCCGCCTTCGCCAGGCGTCAGAGCGGCTGGCGAAGCCCCAGAGCGCCGTCGTGCGGGAGGCGATCCACGACTACAGCGAGCGCGTCGGCCGGCTCAGCGAGCGGGAGCGCCTTCGGCTGCTCCGCCTCTTCGACGACGTCGTTCCCCGCATCCCCTCCCGGCCGGCTGCCGAGGTCGACCGTGAGATCGCGGCGGTCCGGCGTGCGCGGCAGAGCGGCGGGCGACGGGGAGCGCGAGGCACCGTTCGTTGATCCTGCTCGATACATCAGCGCTCATCGACGGGTTGACGGGACCGAGGCGATCGGCGCCGGCGCTGCGGGAAGCCATTGAGCGGGGCGAGCGAATCGCCGTTCCATCGCTCGTCCTCTACGAGTGGCTGAGGGGGCCGAGGCGGCCGGAGGAGCTGGAAGCTCAGGAGGCCCTCTTCCCAAGGGAGACGGCGGTGGCGTTCTCAGCACCTGAGGCTGCACTGGCGGCATCGATCTACGGCCGGATTCGGAGGGCGAGAGGACGTGAGATCGACCTTGCGATCGCGGCCTGCGCCATCCTCCGCGACGCGCGTCTCTGGACCCTCAATCTGGAAGACTTCGAGGACGTCCCCGACCTTCAGGTTTCACCGCCGGGGGTCTGGTGAGCCGGGGCAGGAACAGGCCGTCGCCCTCGGCAAACCGGTGTCAAGGGCCCGCGACCGCTTCGCGGCACGCGTTTATTAATTTTTTTAATTTCTAACTTGATTTTATGAATTAGCGAGGCTATCTTCCTTTCGTATGGCTCAGGAGTGGCAGACGCTGACCCGGCTCACCCAGGGGGCGCCCATCGTCGTCGAACGCGTGTTCCTTCCGGGGAGGGACGTGAGCATCGAGGGGCGATTCGAGCTGCCGCCGGTCGCCTGCCTTTCCGGCGAGGACCAGGTCTTCGTGGCGGCGTTCGTCCGATGCCACGGTTCGATCAAGCAGATGGAGAAGTACTTCGGCGTGAGCTACCCGACGATCAAGGGCCGTCTCAACCGGATTGGCGAGGCCCTTTCGTTCGTGGAGATCGAGCGCGAGGAGGCACCGACCGCGAGCGACGTCCTGGCCCGGCTGGAGCAAGGGGTGATCACGGCGGCTGAAGCGCTCGAGCAGCTGAGGGCCGGGAGAAAGGAAGACGACGATGTCTGACGACGCGCGCCGGGTTCTGGAGCTGCTCGCGAGCGGCAAGGTGACCGTCGACGAGGCCGACCAGTTGCTGAGGGCAATCGGAGCCGCGCCCGCCGTGGCGACGGACGGGGTTTCCCCTTCGGCAGAGAAACCCGGGAGCCGCTTCCTGCGAATGTCGGTGCTGAAGGCCGGCGGCGGCGGCTCCCCGGGCAAGCAGGTGAACATCCGGGTTCCCCTCTCGCTGGTCCGGGGTGGCATGCGTCTCGGCGCCATGCTCCCCGGGTATGGCGAGGCGATCAGCGAGCGGCTGCGCCAGCTCGGAATCGACCTCGACCCCTCGAGGCTCGCGACGGGCGACCTCGAGGCGGCGCTGAAGGAGATGGGCGAGCTGACGGTGGACGTTGACCAGGGAAGAGAGACGGTCCGCATCACGTGCGAGTGACACGGCCGCCGGAATCAGGGGGGCCAGGCCTCCCTGCGCGTCCCTCCCGTCGCGGGTAAGCTTCCGCGAGGAGGTGTCCCGTGAGCGCGACCTCCCCCGAGGGGCTGCTCGCCCTTGCCCGCGGCTTCCAGGAAAGCCGCGTCCTTCTGACAGGCGCCGAGCTCGACCTCTTCACGCTGCTCTCGCGCGAGCCCCTCGGGATCGAGGCGCTCGTCTCCCGCCTCGGCGCCGACCGGCGCGCCCTGACGACGCTGCTCGACGCGC
Source organism: Acidithiobacillales bacterium (assembly GCA_050258155.1). Lineage (GTDB taxonomy): Bacteria > Acidobacteriota > Thermoanaerobaculia > UBA5066 > UBA5066 > DAOMFB01. Next base: position 2,904 of record JBLMYG010000299.1, on the reverse strand, counting down.
TCGCCGCGATGGGAATTCTGGAGAAGCGGGACGGCCTCTACCGGACGGCTCCGGGAGCCGCCTGCCTCTCGGCGGAGGCGCCGGACTCGATCCACCCGATGCTCCTTCACGCCGCCGCCCTCTGGGCGCGCTGGACGACGCTGACGCGGCGCGTCGGCGGCACGCCGCTGCCGGAGCGCCACCCGGACGAGTCGCTCCGCGCTTTCATCGGGGCGATGCACGTCATCGGCGCCCCGCAGGCGGACCGGATCGTGGCCGCTGCGGGAGTCGCCGGAGCCCGGAAGCTCCTCGACGTGGGGGGCGGGCCGGCGACGTACACGACGGCGTTTCTCCGCGCCGAGCCGGCACTGGTCGCCACGCTGTTCGACCTCCCGCCCGTCATCGAGATCGCCCGCGAGCGGCTCGCGAAGGCCGGGCTGGCGACCCGTGTCACCCTCGTCCCGGGGGACTTCGATAAGGACGAGCTGCCGCCGGGGCACGATCTCGTCTGGCTCTCGGCCATCATTCACCAGAACGGCCCGGCTCAGAACGAGGCGCTTTTCGGGCGGATCTTCCGCTCCCTCGTCCCGGGCGGTCGGCTGGTCCTTCGGGACCACGTCATGGAGCCGGACAGGACGCGCCCGCGCGCCGGTGCCCTCTTCGCCGTCAACATGCTCGTCGGGACCTCGGGGGGCGGCACCTACACGTTCGACGAGATCGGGGAGGGTCTCACGCGGGCGGGCTTCACGCGCGTCCGCCTGGTCCAGAGAGGCGAGCGGATGGACGCCCTCGTGGAAGCGTTCCGGCCGTGAGCCCCGCCCCTCACCCCTCCCACGGCCTGAAGAAGAGGGCCTGCCTCTTGACGGGCTCGGCCTTCCTCTGGAGGTCGGCGAGCTGGGGCCCCGAGAGCGGGGTGAACGCCCTCGCGATCGTGACGTTCTCCTCGACCTGGGCGACGCTGTCGCAGCCGATGATGACGGTCGAGACCGGAAGGCTGAGGACGTAGCGCATCGCCTCGGGCATCGTCAGCGTTCCGGGGCCGGTCGCGCTTCCCGTCCATGCGGGCTCGGAGCCCGGAGCTGGCGGCCTCCAGCTGGAGAGAATCCTTCCCCGTGCGGGGACCTTCATCCCGATGATCCCCATCTCCTTCTCGACCGCCGCCGGAAGGAGCTTCGTCTGGAAGCTCCTGTGATGCGGGTCGGCGGCGTTCAGCGCCATCAGGATCGTGTCGAACGGGAAGCGGCGGAGGGCTTCCAGGAGGACGTCCGGGTCGGCGTGTCCGGTCACGCCGAGGAACCGGACCAGCTTCTGCTCGCGCGCCTCCTCCATCGCCTTCACGGCGCCGTCCGGGGCGAAGATCCGGTTGACCTGCTCCTTCGACGTCAGGTTGTGGATCTGCCAGAGGTCGACGCGGCCCGTGTTCAGGAGCTTGAGCGAGATCTCGAGAAGCTTCCACGACCCGCCGCGGGTCCGGTCATGCGTCTTCGTGGCGAGGAAGGCCTCGCTCCGGCGCCGCTTCATGACCTGCCCGATGTATCTCTCGCTCCAGCGGGCCTCGCCGCCGTATCGGGCCGAGGTGTCGATGTAGTTGACGCCGAGATCGAGGGCCTTCTCGATGATCGGGATGGCCAGCTCCTCGTTGTCCGGCTTCTCGACCGCGGCCTGTCCCCCGAGGCTGAAGAGACCGACCCTGAAACCGGTTTTCCCGAGATTTCGCATCGGCATCGCGCCGGCGGTCCGCGGGTTGTGGGGGCTCGGGGGTGTCGGGGCCCGCGTTTCCGTGACGACCTCGGCGACGAGATCACGGGCCACGATTCCGGCCGCGGTGGCCGCGCCCAGCTTGAAGAGATCGCGCCGTCCGACCCTTGGCCGGAAATCTCCCTCGCTCATGGAGCCCTCCGCTGCCAGAGGACTCTGGCCTTGCTGCCCGGCAGGGTCCATGGGTCATCTGTACCGGGCGGGAAGAACGTGACCCCGGGGGGCGTGCCCCCGCGGACTCCCCTCAGTGCTTCCCGTACGTCTTCTCGCCGGCGGTGACCCGCAGGGCGAGGCGGTTCTGCGCCGGCGGGAGCGGGCAGGTGGCGTACGGCGTGAAGACGCAGGGCGGGTTGACCGCGCGGTTGAAGTCGACGGCGACGGTGCCGTCCTTTCCGGGAGCCGGTGTGTAGAGGAATCGGCCCCCGCCGTACGTCTCCCTCGAGTTGGTCTCGTCGCCGAAGACGAGAAAGAGCTCGTCCTTCCGCCCGTCGTAAAGGGCATCGAGGCGATACGTCCTGCCCTCCTTCGTGAAGACGAGGGCGCCCGGCGACTCCTGCGTCTCCGGCGTATTCAACACGTTCGGCACCTCGACCTTCTTCGGAGGCTGGTACCTCTCGAACGTCGCCACGAGCCGCCACGCGGGGTCGGGCGGGAAGCACTCGACGCCCTTAAAGCTCCTGAGCGTCGCGGCGTCCCGGTCCTTCACCCGGACGCCCAGCTTCGACCCTCGCCTGATGACGAAGAAGGTGAGCGAGCCGTGCACGAGCCGGGTCGCCGATCCGGAGGTGTCGGGCTTCAGCACGATCGTGGAGACCGGCTTCCCGTCCGAGGCGACCGACGCTCCCGGTGCCGCCGTGAAGGTCGCGACCCCCTCGTCGACGCGGATCATCCCCAGCCTCTCCGGCGCCTTCCCCTTGGGGAGAAGGACGCCGCTTTTCGGAGCGCTTCCGACGCTGTTGTCTCCCTCCTTGAGCCACGAGAGGCCGACGAGCGTCAGCCAGCCCTCGTCGCTTCGGAGCGAGGCATCGCGCTCCTTGCGAAACGCTTCGATCTGGGCCTTGTACGCGGCCGGGGCGGGGGGCGCGGCCGGCGGCGGCGACAGGAGAAACATCGCCGCGAAGGCGGCTAGAGGACTCATGTCTTCGGGATTCCTCCCCTCGCCGGGGG
>JBLMYG010000298.1:0-13912 GCA_050258155.1 Acidithiobacillales bacterium | reverse complement strand
AAGAATCCCGACGAGCGCTTCGGCAGCGCCGCGCAGATGATGCTCGAGCTCGTTCTGGCGCGGCGGGAGCTCGGGAGCATGTCCCGGACCGACAAGCTGATCGGGATGTCCGGGAGGGTCGCGGCGGCCGAGACCGCGGCACGGAAAGGAAGCGGCGCCGGCGTCTCCGTGCCCGATGCAGCTTCGGGGCGGGCCCGGCCCACCCGCAGCCATCCGACGGCCCGGATCCCCCGCGCGCGGAGGCCGCTCTCCCGCGCCGCCATCGGCGCGCTCGTCGCCGCGGCCCTGATCGTGCTGGCCGTTCTGGTCGTCTTCCTCCGCGCGCGCACGTGAAGAGGAGCGCGGCCCCCGACGCCTCCGCGACCGCCGACAGGGTCGTGGACAGTGCGGGCCGTTCCGGTGCCGGCGGACGGAACGCACGTCTGGCGACTCTCATCACGGCCGCTCTTCTCGCCTTCGCGTTCATCGGGCGAGCCGTGATCTCCTCCGACGGAGCGGAAGTCATGGCCGACAGTCTGGGGCTGATGGTGACAGGTCGACTCGAGGCAGCCACCGTGCCCCCGGAGTCGATCGACCCGTACTTCCCGCCATCTCCTCCGTTCCGGTCGCGCTACGGCGCCTTCTCCTCGATCGCAATACTCCCCTTCCTCGCTCTCGCCTGGCCTTTCCGAGGCGCTCTCCGGGCCCAAGGCCTCGACGCGGTCGTGGCCCTCACCTGGACGTGCGGGGCCGCCCTGGCGACGTGGGGGTTCCTGCGGCTCGCGCGCGCCCTGAAGAGCGACGTCTCGGCGCTCTGGGCCCCCGCGTTTTTGGCGGGGACCTTTCTGTGGCCGTACTCGGCGGACTCCTTCTTCGAGCCGCTGGCCGCTTTCGGCCTGGCCCTGGCCGTAGAGCGGATCCTGGCCGGCGACCCGAGCCGGCCGTTCGGAGTCGCTCTCGCCGCCGCCGGCGTCTGCGGCGCGGCGTTCCTCAAGCCGGTTCTCTGGGTCACCGCGCCCGTCGTGATTCTCGGAGCGCTGCTCCGCTGGAAGGATCGTCCGGCGGCGCTGCGATTCGTCGCGCTGCTTTTCGCGTTCCTCGCCACCGGTCTTGCCGTCGCCCTTCTCGTCAACCTGGCGCGCCAGGGGCGATGGGAGGACTTCGGCTACGGGTATTCGAGCCTTCCGTTCGTCACCCCCCTCACGACCGGCCTCTGGGGGCTCGTCCTTTCTCCGGGCCGCGGGCTGTTCCTCTACGCGCCGCTGGCCCTCGTCGCTCTCTTCGCCGCCCGCCGCCTGAACCGGGCGGAGCTGGTCCTCTGTTTCGGCGTCCCGGTCGTTCTCCTCCTCGTCGCCTGCCGCTGGTACGGCTGGCACGGAGGCTCTGCCTGGGGCCCCAGGTACCTTCTGCCGGTCCTGCCGCTGCTCTGTGCCCCCGCCGTGCTCCTTCCGCGGAAGGTGACCCGGCTCGCGGTGGCGGCCGGCATTCTCGTTAACGTCCTCGGAGTCTGCGTCGCGCCCGGGGCGTGGATCTCGTGGGTCGAGCGCCTGCCGTCGCCGCCGGACGTCGTCTGGCCAAAGGCCGGGTCCGACCGTGTCTCCGAGATCCCCGCCCTGAGCCCGGTCTACGGACACCTCTGGCTCCTCGTCGGGAGCGCCCGACCGGGCGCCTTGCCCGCGTTTTGGGCGCTTCCCGGGGATGGCGGGCCTCCACCCCCGAAGCCCGCGGAGTTCATCTCGCCGTGGGCGCTTCGCCGGCTGCTCGGACTACCCCGCCTCAGACCTCTCCTGCCTCGAATTCTGACCCGGACCGCCGCCGCATACGCCTATCGGGGTCGTCCCGAGCAGGCCGTCCTGTTTGCCAGGGAGGCGCTCCGCCTCGACCCTCTCGAGTCGGACGCCCGAACCATCGTCGCGGCCGGAGGCCGACTCGCCACCCCTCCAGCGGCAGGTGTCAAGGCTCCCTGACCGCTGGACTGCTCTCAGGCTCTCGAGAGGGCGAAAAGGACCGCTGTGTAATCGTCCGGCAGCGGCGCCGTGACGTCGATACCGAGCGCAGGTACCTCGATCCGCGCCGCGTGAAGCAGCGGGTGCGCCACCCTCGAGATCGCCTCGCGGAGCGTCCGGTCCCGGACGCCGCGCCACCTTCGGGCTCCGCCGTAGAGGTCGTCCCCCACGACCGGATGGCCTTTCGCGGCGAGGTGGACCCGGATCTGGTGCGTCCGTCCCGTCTCCGGATGAAGCTCGATGTCGGCGAGGCCGGGAAACCGCCGGAGCGTGGCGTAGCGGGTCACCGCCGGCTTTCCGCCCTTTTCTGCGCGCATCTTCCGGCCGTCCCTCGGATCGCGTGCGAGGGGCACGTCGAGAACGCCCCGTGCGGGCACCGGATGCCCCCAGACGAGGGCGCGGTACGTCTTCAGCGCCCGGCGCTCCTGGAAGGCCAGAGAGAGGCGGCGGTGCGCCGCTGCGCTCCTGGCCAGAAGGACGACGCCCGACGTTCCGACGTCGAGACGGTGGACGAGGAAGAGGGGCCCTGCCGGGACGCCGCACGCGTCGAGAAGGCGCCCGACGATCTCTTCCTCGGACCTCCCCGCTCTCGACGAAGTGGCCATCGAGACGCCCGCCGGCTTGGCGACGGCGAGGACATCGTCGGTCGTGAGGAGAATCACGCCGAAGCGGCGGTTCAGTTCTTGGGCGACCTGGCGCTGTCGAGGCTCGACGACGGCGGCGCCTTCTTCGGCTTCGGCTTCTCGACCTTGTCCGTCGTCTTGCCGTCGAACGGCTTCTGCAGCGGCACTCGTGCCGTCACCCGCTCGCCCACTGCGAGATCTTCGGGGACCGCCGCGCCCTTCGAGATGGCGAGGGTCCGGTCCCGGCCGCTCTTCAGGGTGATCGTGATCGAAACGCCTTTCTCGAAAGCCTTCACGGTGCCGGACACCGTCATGAAGGAGGCACCGACGACCGCCTTTCCCTTCGGGGGCGCCGCTCCCGCTCCAGCCGTGGCTGGCGGGGTGGAGACGGTGGGTGCCGCCGGGGCGACGGGCGCGGCAGCGGCCGGCTCACTGGGAGGCGGGGTGGGGGCCGCCCCGAAGTAGGCGGGGACGGCCGTCATGCCGGTCGTCACGCCCGTCACGCGGAACCTGCCGTCCTCCGTCTGCCGGACGATGAACGTGACGTCCCCTCCGGGGCGGAGGTCCGGCGGGAAGATCATGTTCGCCGGCACCGGAACCACCCTCGTCTCCCCGTTCGGCAGCCTGACCGTTATGGATCGCCCCTCCTCCCACTGGACGACCTGTCCCGTGACGGAGAACTCCGGCCCCGTGGCTGGTGAGGCGGCGATGTCTTCCCCGCCGATCTTGATCTCCTTGTTTCCACCGGCGCCGGGCCACCCCGGGACGACGACGGTCTGGGTCGCCGTCTTCTCGGACGACTGCTGTGACGCGGCGGGAAGGGAAGAAGAGACGAAGAGCGCCACGATGGCGAGATCGAGCGTTCTCATAGCGGGACTCCTCGAGGAGAATTCTAGTCTCTCTTCGCAACGCCTCGCGGGAGCCGTCTCGCGGCCGCGAGGTTGACGACGGCGAGGACCAGAAGAGCCCCGAAGACGGCGACGAGGGCTTTCCCGAGGGCCTCCCGGAGCTCCACGGGGACGGAGCCGCGGCCGGGGTCGAGGAGCCTGGAGGCGCCGGAGGTCGAGCCGAGCCTCGCCGTGACGAGCGTCCCGAGACCCGCCACGCCGAGAGAGCCGCCCACCGTCCGGAAGAACGGAACGAGGCTCGTGGCGATCCCCCGCTGCCGCTCCTGGACAAAATGCTGGACTGAAAGGAGCTGCGCCAGGGAGGAAGGGCCGAGTCCGAGGCCGATGAGACCGCATGCCGCGCTGATCGTGCCGGTCGAGGCGCCGAGCGCCGAGGCGACGACGAGGGCGACGAGGCCGGTGGCGACGACGGCCGCGCCCAAGAGCGCCGTCGTCCGGAAGCCGAAACGGGGAATCGCCCTGCTGGCGCCGAGGGCCGAGATCGACCACCCGAAGACGAGGGGCGTCACGACGGCGCCCGCCGAGGTGGCTGTTCCCCCCCGCGCCCCCTGGACGAAGAGCGGAACGAAAACCGTCACGCCGTAGATCGTCGTGCCGAGGAGGACGCTCGCCACGTACGCCGCGACCACCCCCTCGGCCGACAGGAGCCCCGCCAGCGCCGGCGAGGGCCGGACCGCCCGCGGCCTCTTGGCCTCGACGAGCTGCGTCGCCACCAGCCCGAAGGCCAGGAGCCCGAGCGGGAGCATCGGGGCGAAGACCCAGCGCCATCCGAACGTCTCCGTCACGAAGGCGCCCGTGAGGGGGCCGACGAGGCTCGCCACCCCCCAGACGCCGCTGAAGAGGCCCTGCACGCGCGCCCGCTCGTCGAGGGAGAAGAGGTCGCCCGCCACCGTCAGTGCGACGGGGACGAGGCCGCCCGCCCCCAGCCCCTGAAGCCCGCGCGCCAGAACGAGGTGATTCATCGACCGGGCGAGCGCACAGAGGAGCGAGCCGCTCACGAAGAGAACGATTGCGGAGAGGAGCGCCCCGCGCCGGCCCGTGACGTCCGCGATGCGTCCGTAGAGCGGCATCGTCACGGTCGAAGCGAAGAGGAAGACGGCGAAGACCCACGGATAGAGCGCCAGACCCCCCATCTCTCCCACGACCGTCGGCATGGCCGTCGCGACGACCGTCGACTCGAACGAGGCGAGGGCCGTCACGAGGAGGAGCGCGAAGGTGACGCGCCGGCGCCTCGCGGGATCGAAGCGGGGAGCCACAGCCGTGGACATCGGGCGGCCAGCCTAGCAGGCGGCCGGGCGGCCCCGTGCCCGGCTGACCGCCCCCGTCGAGCGCCGGGCCAGCGGCGCGTCCGGCCCCGGTGAGGTCTCGCCCGGTCTAGAATCGCCGTCCGCGAAGAGTCATGGAGCTGACCGACCGCGTCGTCCTCGTCACCGGTGCCGGGCGCGGCATCGGCCGCGCCCTCGCGCACGCCTTCGCCGCCGAAAAGGCCCACGTCGCCCTTCAGGGAAAGACGAAGAAGAACCTCGAGAAAGTCCAGAGGGAGCTGAAGCCGTTCGGGATCCGGAGCGTGGTCCTCGCGGGTGACGTGGCGGACGAAGGAACGGTCTCGCGCTGTGTCGCAGGGGCCGAGCAGCAGCTCGGGCCGATCGACGTCCTCGTCAACAACGCCGGCATCTTCGCGACCGGTCCCGTCGACAAGATCGACGCGATCGTCTTCGACCGGGTTCTCGCGGTCAACCTGCGCGGGCCGTTCCTGATGTCGCGCGCCGTCCTCCCCGGAATGAAGAGCCGCCGGCGGGGCCACATCGTCAACATCGTCTCCACGGCCGGGCGCCGGGGCTTCCCCGGAGGCGCCGCCTACTGCGCGTCGAAGTTCGGCCTCGCGGGGATGACCGAGGCGATGCGGTACGACGTCCGGGCCTTCGACGTCCGCGTCTCCTGTGTCTTCCCCTCCTCGGTTGCCACGGACCTCGCCCGGGAGCACGACACGGGGCTGAACGAGGCGCGCGCGATTCAGCCCGAGGACGTGGCGCGCGCCGTCGTCGCGCTCGTGAAGATGGACGACCGCGCCCTTCCGACCAGCCTGGAGATCTGGCAGACGAACCCGTGAGCGTGCCGCGCCACCGCCACAGGGAGCAGCATTTCGAGGGCTCCGCGGTCGTCCGCGACGTCGTCCTCGGCATGTCCGACGGGCTGACCGTCCCCTTCGCCCTCGCCGCCGGCCTGACGGGGGCCGTCGCCAGCGCACGCATCATCCTCGTGGCAGGGACCGCCGAGCTGGCCGCCGGCGCCATCGCCATGGGCCTCGGGGGCTATCTCGCGGCCAAGAGCGAGGCCGACAGCTACCGGAGCGAGATGAAGCGCGAGCACGACGAGGTGCGCGACATACCCGACGAGGAGCGCGAGGAGGTCCGGAAGATCTTCGCCGGGTGGGGCCTCAAGGGTCAGACGCTCGAGGAGGCGACGAACGCCGTCTGTGCCGACCGGAAGCGGTGGGTCGACTTCATGATGCGCGAGGAGCTCCAGCTCTCGGAGCCCGACCCGGGGCGCGCCAGGGTCTCGGCGCTGACGATCGGCGGGGCGTACGTCGCGGGGGGCGCCATTCCTCTCGCTCCCTACCTCTTCGCCGTCCCGGTCCTGACGGCCCTCGCCGCCTCCTGCGCCGTGACGCTGACGGCGCTCGCGCTCTTCGGGGCGGTCAAAGGGCGACTGACGGGGCGACCGCCTCTCCGCGAGGCGGCGCGAACCGTTCTCGTCGGCGCGCTGGCCTCGGGGGCGGCCTTCCTCCTCGCCAAGCTGATCTCGGGCTGAGGCCGAGACCGACCCGTCAGCGGCCTGCCTTCATCTCGTAAACGAATCCCATGCCGGGCGTGTTCTTCGCTGCGAGGGCGGCGCGGAAGGCGCGCGCCTCTTCAGCCGTTCGGAACTCGCCGACCACGACGCGGTACCAGAGCCCCTTCGAGCCGAGATCCACGACGACGGCGTGCGCCGGCTTGCCGAGCTCCGCTCTGAGCCGGGCCGCCGCGCTCACGGCCGCCGCTCGGTCCTGATGGGACGAGAAATGGACGACGTAGACGGGAGGCCGGCCCGCCCAGTCTTTCGTCGTGAAGACGGCCACGGGGCGGCCGCCGGGCTTCGCGAGAGCCGGCCTGGCAGCAGGTGGCCTCGCGGGAGCCGCCCTCTGGGGCACAGCCGCGGTCGGGGCAGGCCGCAACGGCGAGACTGCGGGAGGTGCGGCTTCTGCGGGCGGAGCCGCGGCCGTCGGCGCCGTCTCCGCCGGAAGGGCCGGCGGCGAAGGAACCTCCACCTTCGTCGGCACTTCGCTCCGGAGGACGCCGGCGGCCGGGGAGAGAACCTGAACGAGGATCCATACGATCCCGGCCGCGACCAACGCGAATGCCGCCACCGCGAGAATCCAGAGACGGCGCCGGGTCGGTCTGCTGCCTGTGCCGGGGGCCGGCTCCTCCCAATCGTCGTCTTCCTCGCCCATCTCGACGTCGGCCGCTTGGACGGGGAGAGTCTGCTCGGCGCCGGAGCGGGGCCTTTCGGGCCGATCGTCCGCCGGCACGGGCTCGACCGGTGGCGCGGGCGCCGAAGAGCCCGCCGGCCCCGGGACCTCGGCGCCGGAGCGGCCCCAGCCCGGCTCGGGTGAAGACGCCGACGGGAACGGCTCCTCCGGGGCTTCGTAGATGGCCGGAAGAACCGGCATCGGCGACTCGGTCGGCTCGGGCCGCTGCGGCGGTGCCGGCGGCGCTCCGGCGAAGAGATCGGGCTGCCGCACGGGAGGCATCTCACGCGTGCTCGCCCGGAAGCGCTGCTCTGCCCGCTCCACGAGCGTCTCGAGCGAGGCCGACTCGAGCCCCTGCTTGACCCGCGTCAGCTCCTCGGCCACGACCTCGCGTGCCACGCGGTAGAGAGCAGCGGGGCTCGCGGAGACGACGCCTGCGAGCGAGGAGGCCACCTCGGAGACCGACGGAAGGATGCGGCGGGCCCCGCCTCGCCCGCCGGAATCCGGAGGCGGCGCGCTCATCGCATTCCCCCGGCCTGCCCGCGCGTCGAGGTCGGAGTCATGGCGGCTGCCGCACTGCGAATCGCTCTCACCCCTGCTCCTTTGGAAGGTTAGCATCCGAACGGTTCCTTCCGTTCCCGAGGTCGCCGGCGGCCAGGAGCCGCCGGGTGGCCGGGCTTTGCGGGCGGGTCAGGACGAGCGCGGGCTCGCCTTCCTCCACGACGGCGCCGTCGTCGAGCACCGCCACGCGTGTGGCCCAGCCCGCGGCGAAACCGGTGTCGTGCGTCGTGACGAGGAGGGTCCGCCCCTCCTCCCGAAGGGTGGAGAGCGTCCGGCCCAGCTCGCCGCGTCGGGCCGGGTCGAGCGAGGCGGTCGGCTCGTCCATCAGGAGAAGCGGAGGGTCCATTGCGAGGGAGCGCGCGATGGCCACGCGCTGCGCCTCCCCCCCGGAGAGCTCCCGCGGCAGCGCCCGCGCCCGCCCCTCGACGCCGAGGGCGGCGAGGAGCCTCATCGCCCGCTCCTCCGCCTCGGCCCGCCGCGCCCCGAGGACGCGAACCGGCGCGAGCGTCACGTTCTCGAGCGCCGTCAGGTGCTCGAAGAGGAAGTGCTGCTGGAAGACCATCCCGACCTGTCGCCGCAGCGCCCGGAGCGTCGCCCCGGACGGAAGACGGCCTGGCGGTAGGGTCACGCCCCCGACCAGGACCTCCCCGCCGTCGAAGGGCATCAGGCCCGCGGCCGCCCGGAGGACCGTCGTCTTCCCCGCGCCGGACGGGGCCATCAGGGCCACGATCTCGCCTCGCCCCACTACGAGGTCGAAGCCTGCGAGCACCTCGCGCTCCCCCCGCCGGAGCGTGAGCGCGCGGATGGAGAGGACGGGGTCCGTCACGGCGTCGCCGCCTTCCAGCGCACCTCGAGGCGCCGCGCGAGGCGGGCGAGGGGAAGCGACAGGGCGAGGTAGATGCCCGCGCAGAGGGCGCCGGGGACGAGCCACGTCCCTGCGTTCACTGCGAAGATGGAGGTCTGCTTCGTCAGCTCCACGACCGTTATGACCGAGACGAGGGAGGAGTCCTTGAGCAGCGCCACGAAGTCGTTGGTCATCGGCGCGAGCGCCAGCCGGAAGGCCTGCGGCCCGCGGACGAAGCGAAGGATCTGCGCTTCCGAGAGCCCCAGCGTCCGCGCCGCCTCGAGCTGTCCCGTCGGCACCGCCTCCATCGCCCCCCGGTAGATCTCGCTCTCGTACGCGGCGTAATTGAGGCCGAGGCCGAAAAGCGCCGCCACGAAGGCCGGCAGCTTCACGACGGCCGAGAGTCCGTAGTAGAGGACGAAGAGCTGGAGGAGGACGGGCGTCCCGCGCGTCGCCTCGACGTAGGCGGTCAAGAGGCCCCGTACGGCCCGGTTTCCGTAGATCCTCCCGCTCGCCACCGCCACGCCCACGGCGACGGCGAGAGCCATCGCGAGGCACGAGAGGGCGAGCGTGACGAGCGCCGCCGAGAAGAGCGACGGAAGGTATCGGATCGTCAGCGCCGCCAGCGACGGAGGGGCCGCCCCGGCGAAACCCGACGCACCCTTCGCCGGCTCCGGACCCGGCGGGACCGGCGCCGTCAGAAGCAGCCGGTCGAAAAGCTGCTGCTGCCGATCGTCCCATACGCCCCACCTTTCGAAGATCCTCCGGAGCGTCCCGTCGCGCATCCGCTCCCTCAGGATCGCGTCGATCCGGTCCCGGAGAGCCCCGTTTCCGGGGGCGAGGACGCCGACGTAATGCCCGACGGCCACGGTCGCCGGCTGGATGAGGAGGCCTTGATTCCGCCGGACCGAGCGCTCCGCGATGATGTTGTCGAGGAGGACCGCGTCGAGCCGCCCCCGGCCGAGGTCGGCGAACGGGTTCACGTCGTCGTCGTACGACACCGGCTCGAGGCCATGCTCCTTCTGCGCCGTGAGGAGCAGCTCATACGCGATCGTCCCGCCGAGCGTCCCCACCTTCCGGCCGGTCAGGTCGGCCAGCGTCCGGAACCTTCCGCGGTCCGTCTCCCGCACCGTCAGGACCTCGCGAAACTCGAAGTACGGGATCGTCACGGCGAGGGCGGCACGCCGGGCGGGGGTCTCCTCGACGCCGCTCATCCCGATGTCGAAGTCGCCGCGGGCGACCGACGGGTCGATCGAGGAGAAGGCCACCTGGACGAAGCGGGCCGTCCGCCCCAGGCCCTTCGCCAGCTCTGCGGCGATCTCCACGTCGAAGCCGCGCAGAACCGAAGGATCGGCGGGGTCCGCCTCCACGAAGGGAGCGCCCCCCTCGGCGTCCCCGCCCCATCGCAGCTCCGCCGGCGGCCCCGCCGCCAGCACGTGCGCGAGAAGCGATGCGGCCACGCCCGCACAGAGGAACAGCCGCGAATTCTTCTTAGAAAGAAAGGGCGCCATCGCGTTCATCACCATCGTCCCTATTCCGGGGATTACATCGCACTCGGAGCGCCTGGTAGCCCCCGGCGGCTGCATCTGCAGCCGCCGCATATGAGAAGAATGGAGTCGCCGAGCGGCGGGTTCCGTTCCGCCGGGATGTTGACAGAAATCTGCTGCGTACATATGCTGATCTGCATGAGAACGACGCTCGCTTTGGACGACGACCTCTATCGAGAGGCGAAGAAAGTCGCCGTCGACTCGGGGACGACGGTGACGGCCCTGATCGAGGCAGCTCTTAGAGAGAGTCTCCGCCGCCGACACGCGGCCGGACCTCGCCGAAAGAAGATCCGGCTGCCGACCTTCCGGGGCCGCGGCGTGATGCCGGGCGTCGACCTCGACGACTCGGCCTCGCTCCTCGACCTCATGGAGGCCCGCCATCCGCCTGCTCGACGTTAACGTCCTCGTCTACGCGCATCGCGAGGACGCCGAGGACCACAGGCCTTTCCGCGACTGGCTGAGAACCGTCGTGGACGGGGACGAGCCATTCGGCGTCCCCTCGCTTGTCTTCAGCGGGTTCCTCCGGATCGTGACGCACCCGAGAGTCTTCTCCGTCCCCTCCCCCCTTCCGAGAGCGCTCGGCTTCGTCGAGGGAGTCCGCCAGTCCGCCGCATTTCTTTCCGTCGAGCCCGGACCTCGCCACTGGACGATCTTCCGAAGGCTCTGCGAGGAGGCGGGAGCCAAAGGAAATCTGGTCGCCGACGCCTATCTCGCCAGCATCGCGATCGAATCGGGGAGCCAGTGGATCACGACCGACCGCGACTACGCTCGCTTTCCGGGCCTGATGGTGCGCCACCCTCTCAGAGCGAAATCACCGGACGCCTTCAGAAGCTCCCGAGGCGCTCACCCATCTTGATCGGACCGAGGTCGCGCGAAGGTTTCCAATCTCCTTTTCTTGCGCCACCGATCAGAAGGACGACCGTCGACCCCAGCTCGAAGACGCCGAGGTCGTCGCCGGGAGCGCAGGGAAGACTCCCCGCCTCGATTCTTCCCCGTGACGGAAGCGCCTGGCCCCCGAGCCAACGCCTGTCGATGACGACGCCCCCCACGTGCGTGGCCCCGACGAGGACGACCGCGACGGAAAGCTGCTCGCAGGGCCCAGTCCCCTCCGCGATCCAGTACGCCCGCCGGTTCCTCACATAGAGGCGCGGCGTCGACGCCGTCGAGGCGTCGTTCACCGGCCAGAGCTCGCCTTCGACCCGTCCCACCGTCAGGCAGCGCCCCGGCAGGGGGACGTGGATGCGGTGATAGTCCTTTGGAGCGAGGTAGAGCGTCAGATATTGCCCGCCCTCGAAGGCCGGGACCAGCGGATCTCCATCGAGAAGATCGGAAAGCGCATACGCCAGACCCTTCGCCTGAATCAGCGTTCCCCCCTCGACCTTCCCCTCGGCGATCAGCCGTCCGTCCACCGGCGAGTTGACCCCGCCCGGCACCTGGAAATCCTGCGGGCGGAGCCCCGGCTTCAGCCGCCTCGTGAAAAATTCGAGAAAGCTCTCGTAGCCGTCGAGCGGCCGGTCGGCCTCGTCGACGTTCGCCCCATACACCCGCGCGAACCAGCCGTAGATCGGGGCGCGAAGCGAGCGTGGCAGCGTCACCCTCGAAAGCGCCCCCGCGGCGGCCGACCCGACCTTCTTCGGATAGAGGGTCAGTAGCCCCATCGAGAGCGGCCCGCCCATCGGGCTCAACCGTAGCAGAACCGGGGCCCTCGCCCCTGCCTCAGACCCTCCCCTTGAACTCCTCCGTCGCCTCGACGAGGGCCGAGGCGTTGCCGGGCTCGTCGGCGGCGTGCCCGGCGTCACCGACGAAGGTCAGGCGGGAGCCGGGCCAGGCACGGTGCAGCTCCCAGGCCGACTGGGCCGGGCAGACGAGGTCGTAGCGCCCCTGCACGATGACGCCGGGAAGGTGCCGGATCTTCCCGACGTCTCTCAGGAGCTTGTCGTCGGGGTCGAAGAACGAGTCGTTGACGAAGTAGTGCGCCTCGATCCGCGCGAGGGCGATCTCCTTCGGAATGTCTTCTTCCTTGGGCGGCTCGAGATTCGGCAGAAGGTGGCTGGCGCGCTCTTCCCATATGTTCCAGGCCAGCGCCGCCTCTCGCTGGACGGCGGGGTCCGGGCCGTTCAGCCGGCGAAGGTACGCATGGACGGGGTCTCCCCGCTCCTGTGGGGAGAGCGTCCCGATGAACGACTCCCAGGCGTCCGGGTAGACCCGGCGGCAGCCGTCCGCAAAGGTCCAGTCGACCTCCGCCCGCCGCCCGAGGAAGATTCCGCGGAGGATCAGCCCCTGCACGCGGCCGGGGTGCGTCTCGGCGTAAGCGAGGGCCAGCGTCGATCCCCACGACCCGCCGAAGACGAGCCACTTCGGGATGCCGAGCCGCTCCCGGATCTTTTCCGTGTCGGCCACGAGGTCCCACGTCGTGTTCTCGCGAATCTCCCCGAGCGGCGTCGAGCTTCCGCAGCCGCGCTGGTCGAAAAGGATCACGCGCCAGAAGGCGGGGTCGAAGAAGCGGCGGTGGATCGGGGAGATTCCGGCCCCGGGGCCGCCGTGGAAGAAGATGACGGGCCTTCCGTCCCGGTTTCCGGCCTCTTCCACGTGCAGCTCGTGGAGGTCGGAGACGCGAAGGCGCCACGTCGTATACGGCTCGATTTCGGGATAGAGCGACCGCATGGACGCGGATTATGCCCTTTTCCTGCGCGACGCCGTCTCAGGACTCCCGGGGACCGGCGGCTCAGGCGGAGAGGCGGAAGAAGGCCCGCATCTTCGAGAGGAGCGAGCCCTGTTCTTCCCGGAGGCGGAGGCGCTGCGTATCTTCGGAGAGCCCCTCGCGGGCCGCGGCCAGCTCCACTTCGCGCTCGGCGAGAAGCCGCGAGATCTCCTCCGCGAGAGCGGGGCGGGCCGCGAGGATTTCGTGGAAAGCCTCCTTCGTCACGCGCCAGCACTCCGCCTCCTCGAGCGCGACCACGGTCGCCTTGCGCGGCTCCCCCGTCAGAAGCCCCATCTCGCCGAAGACGTCGGGGGCGCTGAGCGTCGCCACGGCGCGGGACACGGCCCCGCCGGCGTCGAGGCGGACGTCGACCGATCCCTTCGTCAGGATGAAGAGGTGCTCGGCCCTGTCGCCCTGCCTCAGGACCGCCTCGCCGGCCGTGAACGGCGCGAAGAGGAGCCCTCCGGCCAGCCGCTCTTTCTCCTCCCCCGTCAGGGGCGCGAAGAGCCGGACCCGCTCCACGGCCTCCCGCCGGGCCGCCCGGTCGGCCTCGGCTGCCTGGCGGCGCAGCGCTCCCTCCTCGCTCCAGAGGTTCACGTTCGAGACGGGGATCGCGAGCGGCATCCCGGCCCGTTTCAAGGCGAACCAGATCCGGACCCTCACCGTCGAGTCGGTCGGGTCGTCCGCGAGGAGGTCCGTCAGCCAGTACCGGACCGCGTACTCGCACGAACCGTCTCGGACCGACTGGAAAACGATGTCGGGCGCCGGCTTCGCCGCCACGTTCGGGATCGGCTCCCGGCGGAGCGCGTCTTCCGCCACCGCGATGACCGACGTCGGCGGCACGCGGTCCTCGACGAGAAAGCGGACCCACCGCCGGTGAGCGACCGGCCCGCCCGAAGCGGTCTTTCCGATCAGGAGGACCGGATTCCTCATCAGCTGGTTGTTCGGGACGACCAGCGTCTCGCCGTTTCGCGTCTCGATGGCGACGTGGCGCCATGAGATCTCCCGGACGATTCCCGCTGCCTCGCCGAACTTCACCCAGTCTCCGACCGCCACCGACCCGTCCAGCTGGAGGGCGAGGCCCCCCATGACGTTCGTCAGGAAGTCCTGGAGCGACAGCCCGATGACCGCCGTGATGACCGCCGAGGTCGCAACGATCCCCGCCACGTCCACGTGCCGCGTCGAAAGGAGCCAGAGGAAGAAGGCGAGAACAGAGATCGAGATCGCAACCTCCC
>JBLMYG010000297.1:0-2983 GCA_050258155.1 Acidithiobacillales bacterium | reverse complement strand
ACTGACTGTCGATCCGGCTCACGGTCGCCCGCGTGAAGAGCCACCTTCCTCCTTCGAGTCCTGGCTCCTTCACGAGGCGCAACGGCTGCCGGGCGCCCCCCGCTCCCCGGATGGTCGCGAGCTCCTCGATGTCAGGAGGAAGCCCGTCGTCTTTGCGACCCTCCGGTCGCGGCGAGATCTCGTCGGGATCTATCCAGACGTTCGCGTCGAGGACCGCCTTCAACCGCTTCGCGAGTTCGGGCCCCCGTGCTGCGTCTGCTGGCGATAGCTCGAGATAACGCGCCGCCTCGTCCCAGCGGCGGTCCCGCGCCAGCTCCAGATACGAGAGCACCGACGCCCGTGGCGAGTCAGGCGCAGGGGGCTTCTCGGCTGCCGGCGTGGCCGCCGGCGTCGGCGAGGGCCCGAGCGGAGCGCCGGCCAACACGACCGATGCCGGAAGGAGGAGCGCGACGAGAACGAGCGCGACGCCAGCGCCTGGGCGATGCCACGGGCGGGGATTCGAGGCCGCCACCAGGTCACCATACCGTCAGAATGGTTTGAATTCAAACGATCGAGACACGGCGACCTCCCCGAGAGCGGGCCGGGCGGGAGGTGACCGGTTCAATCCTCAAAGATCGTAGTAGAGGTCGTACTCGTACGGGTGCGGGCGCTTGAGAAGGGGAACGATCTCGAGGCTCTCCTTCACCTTGATCCAGGCCTTGACGAGCGCCGCCGGGCAGACATTCTCCTTCGTCAGGAAAGCGTGGTCCCTCTCGAGGGCCTGCAGGGCCTCCTGGAGGCTGTCCGGCGCCCGGGAGAGCTTGTATTTGTCGACAACCTCCTGGAGGTTGAAGTTCTCCTCGTACGGGCCGAAGCCCTCCTTCGTCGGGTCGAGACCCCTCTCGATCCCGTCGATTCCCGCCATCAGCATCGCCGTCAGCGACAGGTAGGGATTCCCGGTCGCGTCCGGCATGCGGAACTCCACCCGGGCTTCCTTCTCGTTGATGGCATAGGCCGGGATCCGGATGGCCGCGGTCCGGTTGCCGACGGAGAAGAAGACATAATTGGGCGCGGCGCGATAGCCGCCGAGCCTCCGGTAGGAGTTGGTGCTCGCGTTCGTCACCGACAGGACCGCCTGAACGTGGGAGAGGATGCCGGCGATGTACGAGAGGCCCGTCTTGTTCAGCCCGCCGTAGCCCTTCGCATCCCAGAAGAGGGACTTCTTCCCGTCCGTGACGTACTGGTGGTAGTGCATGCCGTTCGTCGACTCGGAGAAGAGCGGCATCGGCATGAACGTGGCGGACTTTCCCGCCCGGGCGGCGGCGTTCTTGATGATGTACTTCATCTTCAGGACGTTGTCGCCGGCGGCGAGGAGAGGGGTGAAGTACGACTCGATCTCCATCTGGCCGGGCGACCCGGACTCGTGGTGGTGGTACTTGATCGGCACCCCGGCGTCTTCGAGGTACTGCACGATTCTCGAGCGGAGGTTGCAGAAGCGGTCCCTCGGCGGATCGGCCTGGCTCCCCTTCGTGTAAGGGAGGCTGTACCCCTGGCCCCCCTCCGCGCCCGAGTTCCAGTAGGCCTCGGCCGAATCGACCCGGTAGAACGCTTCCCGGACGTCGCTGTGGTACCGGACCTCGTCGAAGAGATAGAACTCCAGCTCGGGGCCCCAGAGCGTGGAGCCTCCCGGCACGACTTTGGAGAGATACGTCTCCGCCTTCCGCGCCACGTAGCGGGGGTCGAGCTCGAACGGCGTGCCGTCGTTATTGCAGATGTCGCAGATGAAGCAGAGCGTCGGGACCTCGGCGAACGGATCCATGAACGCCGTCGTCGGGTCCGGCTTGATCGTCATGTCTCCCGCTTCGATCGTCTTGAAGCCCGGATAGGAGCTGAGGCTCGTCCCGGTCCCCTTCGTGAAGATCTTCTCGTCGTCGTGGCCGGTCTTGTAGACCATGTGACGCCAGCGCCCGAGAAGGTCGCTCGTCTTCAGGTCGACCATGGCGACCTTCTTGTCCTTGATGTACCGGAGCGCGTCGTCGACGTCTCGAAACATGTGGTCCTTCCCTTCAGCCCGAAGTGGAGAAAACGACGTCCTTCAGCATCTCGGTGCAGGCGACGAAGTCGGGGACGGTGATGTATTCGTCGATCAGGTGCATCTGGTCGCGGTCCCCCGCCCCCGTGCAGAAGGACGGGATCCCGGCCACGTTCTTGAAGATCGCCGCGTCGATCCGGCCGCCGGCGAACCGGGTCACGGTCTCATAGCCGGAGGCGGTGGCCTCCTTCCGGATCAGATCGACGAGCGGATCCTCGGCGCTCTCGACGTAGCCGGGAGCGCTGTACGGTCTCGTCAGATTGAAATCGGCCCCGCAGACCTCGCGGCAGAGCCTCTCCACGTCCCTGACGAGCTTCTCGTCGTCGGGAGCGGTGCGGGCGTGGATCAGCACCTCGCAGGCGGCCGGCACGAGAAACATGTCGGCGCCCCCTTCGATCCGGATCGGCATGCAGACGGTCGCGACCACCTGACCGGCAACCGTGACCCTGTGGAACTCGAGCTGCTCGAGCTTCGAGAGGAGCCGAACCGCGCGCGTGATGGCGTTGACCCCTCTCTCGGGATAGCCGGTGTGGGCGCCCTTCCCGCGGATCTCCACCCTGATGTTCTCGATCCCCCGGCAGCCGTGAATGATGTTGAGCCGCCGCTCCTTGACATCGAATTGCGGCTCGAGGACGAGGGCCCTGTCGGCGCGGAGGTGCTTTGAGAGGAGAAAGCTCCCCTTCTCCTCGAGGGTGGTTCCGAACTCCTCGCCGGTGGTGAAGGTGAAGAGGATCCGGCCGCCCGCCGTCCTCTCCCTCGCGAGGCGAGCGATCTCGAGCATTGCGGCGACGTTCCCCTTGTCGTCGCTGGCGCCCCGGCCGAAGACCTTCCCGTCCTCCAGGACACCCCCGAAGGGATCGCGCTTCCACCCTTTCCCGACGTCGACGGTGTCGAGGTGGGAGTTGAGGAGGA
>JBLMYG010000296.1:0-2667 GCA_050258155.1 Acidithiobacillales bacterium | reverse complement strand
GGGATAAAGGAAGGGTTTGAAGCGCTCCCTAGTCGTCGTCGGCATGTCGGTGAATCCCCCCTAACGCCATATGAAATCTACGGTTTCCGCCCCCGCGGGGGGAAGGAGGCAGATGAATCATGCGAGGGACCCCCCCGGTATCACCGCTTCTCTGCCGTACAGACGAAGACGGGAACGACGTGGCCGTAGTACCCGGCCCTTTCCGGACCGACCGAGGACTCGACCCGGCCGAGCGCGGCATCACAAGCCTTCACCTCCGCGCTCCCCGGAGGGAGTCTGGCGGAGACGATCCGGAGGACTTGTCGCGCCCGACCGAAGGACTCCTTCGCCGTTCGTTTCTCCAGCCTTCCCAGGAGAAAGGGGAAGAACTCGACGATCGAGAGCCTCTCGCGCTCGAAGATTCCGGCGACGGCCGGCCCGATGGCCGCGTCGGCCGGAAACCGTTCGGAACGAAGCCGCGCGAAGAGACCGTGAAAAGCCGAATTCAGGTCCTCGAGACGGCCGTCGAAGTAGAACTGATTGCAGAGATTGTCCGGCTCCACGGCCACGACTCGCCCTCGCGGCACGAGGATTCGGCGGACCTCTCTCACCGCCTCTGCAGGGTCCGAGAGATGCTGCAGGGTCATGGAGATCAGGACGAAACCAGATACGGCGTCACGAAATGGCAGCCGCCCGGCGTGTCCGACCCGGAGCTCGGCCCTCGGCGCGAACGGCGTTTTGGCGAGGAGCTTCTCGGCCACCCTGAGCCGCTGCCCGTCGGCGTCCACGCCCACGTACCTCGCCTCGGGAAGCCTCGGAAGCAGGGCGTGGGCGGCCGGGGCGAGGCCACACCCGATATCCACGATGGTCGTCGTATCGGCCGGAATGCGGTGGAGGAGAAGCTCCGCGAATGCCTCGTCCCAGAAACCCCGGCGCGTCGCGTCGAGCTCGTCCGGCGTGAGTCCGTCAAGGCCCCGGGCAGCCTTCGGATCCGTCTTCTTCCTCACGCTCGAACCTCGCGCCGACGATAGCGCTCTCCGCTCGCGCCGTAAGCACACCGGATGAGGGGAGGGGCCACGTTCTTCGCAGTCCTCGCGCCTGAGGAGGGAGCCCGGATTCCAGTGAGGCACCCGCGTTCGCCCCAGCGGGCGCGCCGGGGCTACGCCGGCAGCCGCATCTTCTTCAAGAGGGCCCGGTATCGCGGGTCGCCTTCCAGGTTCCTGAAGAGTGAGTTCCCCTTGATGAACGCCAGCTCGGGGTCGCGCCGCGTGTAGGCCCGCTCGAGCCATTCGAAGACCCTCCCCGGCTCCTGCCGGCCGGCATAGACCTCGGCGATCCGCATGGCGGCGCTTTCGCCGTCCTTCTCGATGAGCTCGGCGAGAGCCGCGTCCGCGTCGCTCGTCTTCCCGAGGGCGTGATAGGCGAGCGCCAGGCCCTGGCGCCTGTCGGAGGGAATCGTCTCCTTCTGGAACTCCTCGAGCGCGGCCCGGGGCTGTGCCTGCTGGAGGAAGACGCGCCCGAGGGCCGCGTGGGCCGCCGGCTGGTCCGGGTTCAGCTCGAGGACCTTGCGCAGCGCGGCTTCCGCCTCCTCAAGACGACCGACGTCGGCCGCGGCCTGGCTCAGGTTGAAATGGGGCGCGACGTTCAGAGGATCGAGCCGGATCGCGCGGCGGTTCAGCTCCAGCGCCTCGTCGAGGCGGCCGAGGGCGGCGGCCAGGGAGGCGGCGTTCCCGACCACCATGGAGCTCCCGGGGCCGTATTCCAGGGCCTGTTTCGAGGACGCGCCCGCCCCTTCCCAGTCCCAGTCGTGGGTCAGACGGATGAAACCGAGGAGGGCGTGGGCCTCGGCCAGCTTCGGGTCCAGCTCCAGCGCGCGGGTCACCTCCGCGCGGCTCTGCCTGATGCCCTCCTCCTCCGGGATGAAACCGTGGTTCACCTGACGGGTGTGGACGCCGGCGAGGCCCGCCCAGTAGACGGCGCGGCCCGGCTCGAGCCGGAGCGCCTGCTCGTAATACCCGATCGCCTTCTCCAGGCTCTCCCGCGTTCCGCGGCGGGTGAAATGTTTCGCCTGAAGGAAGAGGTTGTAGGCCTCGGCGTTGCCAGCGTGCGAGGCCGGGGGACGCCCCTCGACGCCCAGCAGCGTCACCCGGGAGGCGTTCGCCACCGAGCGGGCGATGTCGTCCTGGATCGCGAAGATGTCCTCGAGGTCCCGGTCGTACGTCTGGGACCAGAGATGCGATCCCGTGGCGGCCTCGACGAGCTGGGCCGTGATCCGGATCCGCTTGCCCGACTTGCGCACGCTCCCCTCCAGGACGTGCGCGACGTTGAGCTTTCGGCCGATCGCCCGGACGTCCTCGCTCTTCCCCTTGAACTGGAACGACGACGTCCGGCTGATGACCCGGAGCTGCGGGACGTTGGAGAGGACGTTGAGGAGCTCCTCCGAGAGCCCGTCGGAGAAATACTCCTGGTTCGGGTCGGGGCTCATGTTGACAAAAGGAAGGACGGCGACCGAGGTCGGCTCCGCCACGGGTGCGTCCTCCGCCGACGGTTTCACTTGCGCCGCGTTCCCCTTCGTCGACTCCTTGCCGGATGCCAGCCACCGGTAACCGCCCACCGCCACAGCCAGCGACATCACGGCGATTCCCGCTGCGATCAGAGGCAGCGTCGGCCTCCGCCGGAGCTTCGCGA
>JBLMYG010000295.1:0-4061 GCA_050258155.1 Acidithiobacillales bacterium | reverse complement strand
GGAGCGCCGGCGACTCCGAGCGGACCGGGTTCAGGTAATCCTTCGGCACGGCGCCGCGGGGCCAGACGCCGCAGGCGGCTCTTTGCTGCCGGAGCCGGTAGTCCCCGAGATAGCTCCCGGTTGCGGCCTTCTCGCCTTCGCCGGGCCTGATGAAGGGCAGGTCCTCGGCACAGGTGACGGAGAGATACAGCCCCATGCCCCCCGACCCGACGATCTCCTTCCGCGCGAAGACTGCGAACGTGGCGAGCGGGTCCCAGTTCCCTCCGGCCGCTTCGTGGATCACGACGGGGACCAGGCCGGCCGTACCGGCCTGATATGTCATGTACCGGACCGCCTCGCCCACGATGTCGCGGGTGAGGGTCACCTTCTCGGGATCGCCCGTGTCGGGACGGAGAACCTCGGCCGTGACGGGCCCCGCAGCCGCTCTGTCAAAAACGGCTGAGGCCTCGGACGCCAACCGGGGGAAGGCGTCCAGGCACGCGGCCTCGGCGGTGCACTCCGCGAGAACGCCGTCCAGCGCGCGCTGGGCGTCCTTCGGAAATGCGAGAGGGATCGGGTCGGTCGTCGGGGTCACCCCTTCCAGAAGCGCGGCGCGGACGTGCCCCGGGTGGCGCCTCATGTAGGCAAGCGCCGCCCGCGTCCCGTACGACCCTCCCCAGAGATTGATTCGATCGTAGCCGAGCGCCGAGCGGACGTCGTCGAGGTCGTCCATGGCAATGGATGTCGTGTAGAGCTTGAGATTCGCATCCTTCTCGAGGGTGGCCTTGCACCGGCGGACCGCCTCGATCGGGAGAAAGTCGCCGAGGAAACGCTGAAGGCCCTCGCCGGGGCCGAAGAGATCGCAGTTGAGCGGGTGCGACCCGCCGGTGCCCCGCTGGTCGACGAGGACGACGTCCCGCCGCTCCCGAATGGCGGCAAACTCCATGGCAAGGCCGGGCGCCTCTTCCGTGGCCGCCTCGCCCGGCCCTCCGACGAGGACGAAGAGGGCGTCGGGAGCCGCCGGCGGCTTCGTCGCGGGGAGAACGACGACCCTGAGTCCGATCGTGCGCCCCTTTTTCGCCGCCCGGTCCTCGAAGACGGTCAGCGTCCCGCATCGGGCCGCCCCCGGAACGCCCTTCACTTCGCACGGAGCGAGCGTGAGCGCGGGCTTCGGCTCCTCTCCGGCGGCCGGAGAGGCCAGAAGGGCCGAGAGGACGACGGGAACGAGCCTGGCGATCTTCATCTTCTTTCCGTCCCTTCGTTCTTCGCAAGAAACGCTCGAAAGGATCTTCTGATATCCGGCGGCTGCTCTGCAGCCGCCGATAGACGAAAAATCTGGTCGTCGGCAGTCGGCTGTCAAGGGTCTTTGACCGCGGAGCGGCGCGTACGCGTCCTTGACAGCCGACTGTCGACGAGCACGCCTCAAGGCTCACATCTACGGATCTCCCCCTCCTGAGGTTCGCGCCGGTTGACGGCGCCCTCCGACGGGCGTATGAGACCGGCTGAAATCGGCGCCATCGGGGGGTGTCCGCCTGCGCGATCTGAGTCGCCCAAGGAGGTCCCGCCATGCTCCGACCCGTCTCGTTCACCCTGAACGGAAAACCGGCGACCCTCGGAGTCGATGCCGACCGGATGCTCCTCTGGGTGCTCCGGTACGACCTCGGCCTCACCGGCACGAAGTTCGGGTGCGGGGCGGGCCTTTGCGGCGCCTGCACGGTCCTCGTCGACGACAAGGCGGTC
This sequence comes from Acidithiobacillales bacterium, assembly GCA_050258155.1. GTDB lineage: Bacteria > Acidobacteriota > Thermoanaerobaculia > UBA5066 > UBA5066 > DAOMFB01. The sequence goes on along the minus strand of JBLMYG010000295.1, from coordinate 2,342 downwards.
CGCTCCTGCCAGACGCCGGTCCGGGACATCGCAGGAAAGAAGGTGATTACGATCGAGGGGCTGGCGAGGGACGGACGGCTCCACCCCGTTCAGGAGGCGTTCCTCAAGGCGAACGCCTTCCAGTGCGGTTTCTGCACGTCCGGGCAGATCCTTTCGGCCGTGGCGCTCCTCCGCGCCCGGCCGCACCCGCCGCGCGCCGAGATCGTCCGCCGGATGGAGGGGAACCTCTGCCGGTGCGGCTCCCACCAGCGGATTCTCGAGGCGATCGAGAGTGCCGCCGCAGCAGCGGCCGGAGGCGCGAAGTGAGCGACGACGCGACGCTGACCCGCCGGGAGGTCCTCGCCACGCTCGCCGGCTCGGGCCTCTTCGTCTTCTTCTCCTTCGAGCCGCTCCTCGGACAGGAGCCGGAGCGCCTGCCGGCCCGCCCGAGCTACCCGACCGATTTCAACGCCTACCTGAAGATCGGCGGGGAGGGCCGGACCACCTGCTTCGTCGGGAAGGTCGAGCTGGGCCAGGGCGCGATGACCACGCTCGCCCAGATCTGCGCGGAGGAGCTCGACGTCCCGTTCGACGCCGTCGACATGGTCATGGGGGACACCGGGCTCTGCCCGTGGGACATGGGGACCTTCGGCTCGCTCACCGTCCGGATGTTCGGGCCGGTCCTTCGCGCTGCGGCGGCCGAGGCCCGGGCCGTCCTCCTCGACCTCGCCGCCGAGAGGCTGCAGATCCCTGCGGACCGGCTCACCATCCGGGACGGCGTCGTCCGGGACACGCGCGACCCGGCCCGCGGGGTCACATACGGCGAGCTGGCCTCAGGCCGGAGGATCGAGCGGCATCTCTCGACAGTCCAGGCCAAGCCGGTTGCGGCCCACACCATCGTCGGCACCTCGCCTCCTCGAAAGGACGGCCTCGAGAAAGTCACCGGTAAGGCGAAGTACGCGGCCGACATGGGATTTCCCGGGACGCTTCACGCCCGGGTTCTCCGGCCGCCGGCGCACGGGGCGAGGCTCAAGAGCCTCGACACGACCGCCGCCGCGAAGGTATCGGGCGTCCGGGTGGTGAAAGAAGGCGATCTCGTGGCCGTTCTTCACGAGAGGCCGGACCTTGCCGACCGGGCGTTCGCCCTGGTGAAGGCCACGTGGGACGTCCCCGCCCCGGCCCTCGACGAGAAAAGCGTCTTCGACCATCTCGTCAAGGCGGCGCCCGAGGGACGCCTCGTCGGTGAGAGCGGAAGCCTCGAGGAAGGGGAGAAGCTCGCCGCGTCGCTTTTCGAGAAGACCTACCTGAACGGCTACGTCGCGCACGCGACGATCGAGACCCACTCCGCCGTAGCCAAGGTCGAGGAGGGGAAGGCCACGGTCTGGGCTTCGACGCAGGCTCCCTTCATCGTCAGGACGCAGGTCGCCGAAGGGCTCGGCCTTCCGCCGGACAAGGTTCGGATCGTCACGCCGTACGTCGGGGCCGGCTTCGGTGGAAAGAGCGGCGCGAAGCAGGCCGTCGAGGCGGCGCGCCTCGCGAAGTCCACGGGGACGCCGGTACAGGTTGTCTGGGACCGTGCCGAGGAGTTCTTCCTCGACACGTTCCGGCCGGCCGCGGTCGTGAAGATCAGGTCGGGCCTGTCGGCCGACGGGAAGATCTGCCTCTGGGACTACAAGGTCTTCTGCGCCGGGGACCGCGAGGCGAGGTCGTTCTACGACGTGCCCCATCAGCGGACCGTCTCGTCCGGCGGCTGGCAGGGAACGCAGCCCCCCGGCCTCCACCCCTTCGGCGTCGGGCCGTGGCGCGCACCCTCCGTCAACACGAACACCTTCGCCCGGGAGTCGCAGGTCGACATCATGGCGGCCCGGGCGCGCGTCGACCCGCTCGCCTTCCGCCGGAACAACCTTCGCGACCCACGGATGCTCCGCGTCCTCGGGGCGGTGGCGGCGAAGTTCGGCTGGTCGCCGAAGCCGGCGCCCAGCGGACGCGGCGTCGGAATCGCCTGCGCCACCTACCTCGGCACGTACGTGGCGGCGGCCGCCGAGGTGGAGGTGGACCGGGCCTCAGGCCGCGTGCAGGTGAAGCGGGTCGTCTGCGCCGAGGACATGGGGCTCATCGTGAATCCCGAGGGCTCCCGGCAGCAGACGGAAGGAGGGGTCACGATGGGTCTCGGCTACGCCCTGTCCGAGGAGGTGCGCTTCTCGGGCGGCGCCGTCCTCGACCGGAACTTCGACACCTACGAGATCCCGCGCTTCTCCTGGCTCCCGAAGATCGACACGGTCCTGATCGAGAACCCGCTCGTCCCGGCCTCCGGTTGCGGCGAGCCGCCGATCGTCTGCGTCGGTGCCGTCGTCGCGAACGCC
>JBLMYG010000294.1:0-9512 GCA_050258155.1 Acidithiobacillales bacterium | reverse complement strand
GCGAACGCTCTTTCGTGGCTCCCCCAGACCATCGCCCGCATCAGCATCGGATGGGTCTTCGTTCAGTCCGGCTGGGGAAAGCTCCACAACCTGTCGAAGGTGATCGACTATTTCGGCAGCGTCGGCATCCCCGCCCCGCAGCTTCAGGCTCCGTTCGTGGCCGGTATCGAGCTCGTTGGCGGCCTCTTCGTTCTCGCAGGGCTCTTCACGCGGGTCGTCTCTCTCCCTCTGGCGGCGACCATGCTCGTCGCCCTCCTGACGGCGAGAAGCGGAGACATCTCGAGCGCGTCCGACCTCTTCGGAACGATCGAGTTCCTCTACCTGCTCGGGCTCAGCTATCTGGCCGCCTTCGGCGCAGGGGCACTCTCCCTTGACGGGATCCTGGTCCGGCGCTTCGCGCGAGGCGATGCCCCCGTCCTTCCCGCCGCGCCCCGGTAGTCGCCCTCCCGGCAGGGCCACAGCTCGATCCCGGCGAAGAAGCCGAGGCGCGACCATTCCGAGAACCAGCCGGACAGGATCTCCGGGGAGGGGAAGCCCCTCGGGAACGTCCTGCCGGCGCGTTCGAGAGCGGCGCCGAGGGTCTGGCCCGTACAGATCGAGGCGAGAAGGCTCCCATCGAACGGGCCCAGCGTTCGGCGAAGCACCACGAAGTCCCTCCGGTAGTAGGCGACCTGGACGCGGCCTCGCCCGGAGCTGCTTGGACGACGGCGGCCGTCGAGGAAGGCGTCGAGGACGTCGACCGCGCCCGGCCGAACCGAGACGAGCCGGAACGCGGCCGCCGGGACGACCTTCATTCGCCTCCACTCGAGAGCCGAAACGGTCTCCATCGCCGAGAGATCGATCAGCGCCGTCGTCTCGGCATCGAAAACCTGTGTCGCGGCCAGCTCCAGCCGGGCCACGTCGGCGAGAAGGCCCCTGCGATGAGGGGTGCCCCAGCCCGCCATGAACTCCGGGAGGCGGTCGCCGAGGCGCGCCAGCGTGAAGCTCTCCGAGGGGTGAGCCGCGACGTAGTCGGTGACGAGCCTCTCGAATCCCTTCGCGCCGAGAAGCCCGGCCAGCGCCGGATAGTCGCTCCGAAGCGCCTCGACCATCCGGAGCGGGTACATCCCCGCGTAGATCTCCAGACGCTCGGCTGCGTCGAGAGTGCCCCGCCCCTTCACGATCCGCGAGACGTTTTCGGGCGCGAGGTGCCGTCGCGCCCCGGGCGCCGAGAGTCCCTTGCCGGCGCCCTCCGGATGGACGAGGACCGCCTGCATCCAGTCCTGCGTCGCGGCGAGAGAAAGAGCGGTCGCGCTCATGCCGCCTTCCGCTCTTCGGCCGCCGCAGTCGCCCGCGACGCCACGTCCCGCGCCTTCAGCGCCTCGGCGTGCACGACGTCGAATGCCGGGATCTCGTCGTCCCACTCGACGAGCGTCGTGACCGGCCCGGTTCGCGCAATGAGCCGCGCGTAGAGATCCCACACCTCGTTCCTCACGTGATCCGAGTGGGTGTCGAGCAGGTGAGTCCCCTTGTCGGTGTGGCCCGCGAGATGGACCTGGACGATGCGGTCGGCGGGGATCGCGTCGATGTACGCCGCGGCGTCCCAGCCGTGGTTGAAGGCCGAGACGAAGACGTTGTTCACGTCAAGAAGAAGCCCGCAGTCGGCCTGCCCCGTGAGGCGAGCCAGGAACTCGGCCTCCCCCATCGTCGACGTCGCGAACTCCAGATAGGTCGACGGGTTCTCCAGGTGAATCGGGCGCTCGAGGAACTCCTGGACCGTCCGCACCCTGCGGACGACGTGCGCGAGCGTCTCCCCGTTCATCGGCAGGGGAAGGAGGTCGTGCAACTTGCGACCGGCCACGCCCGTCCAGCAGAGATGGTCTGTCACCCATGGGGCATTCACCCGCCGCGCCAGTTCCCTGACCCTCCCGAGGTAGCCGAGGTCGAGCGGGTCGCTCGATCCGATGTTCAGCGAGACACCGTGCAGGACGACCGGTGTCCGCTCGGCGACCCGGTCGAGCACGTGGAGCGGCCGCCCCCCCGTATCGAGGAAGTTCTCCGTGATCGCCTCGAAGAAGTCGATCTCCGGCCGGCGGTCGAGGATCTCCCCGAAGTGGAACGTCCTCAGGCCGATCCCGTAGCCGAGCGTCGGCAGATTCCAGCGATTGGCCATGAGTGTCCTCCGCTTTTCCCGCGCCGTGGCCCCGGCTGCCATCCGGCCGGGGCCACCCGCTCGCTGATCGTCAGCCGGCCTTCTCGGTCGGCTTGGGGTGGGCCTTCCCGTCGGTGGCGCAGCCGCCCATTCCCTTGCAGGCGTTCTGTCCCTTGCAAGCGTTCTTCTCGGTCTTGCAGCCGCCTTTGCCCTTGCACGCGTTCTGGCCCTTGCAGGCGTGCTTGTCGGACTCGGCGGGGCCGGCCTTCTTGTCGCCGCTCTTCTTTCCGCCGCAGCCGTTGGGGCCGCTACAGGAGTTCTTGTCCTTCTGCGTCGCGGCCGGCGTCTTCGTGGCTTCGGGACTCGTGCCATCGGCCTTAGCGGCACCCGCTGCGAAAGTCGATCCCGCGATCAGGCCGGCGACGGCGGCGGAGAGGAAGGCGTTGGAGGGGCGGTTCTTCTTCATCTTGTCTCCTTCTTTGGCAGGTCGGGCCTGCCTGCTCTTTTTTCGGCCGACCCGGGTCGTCCCGGCCCGGCCTGAACTTGCGACCACTTCTCATATGCCCGGCCGGGGGGAGGAGTTTCGGCGCCTTGAGAGACGAGTCCCGGCCCGAGGCCGGAGGTGCCCGCGGGTTTACCGGCGGGAAAGGCGCGCCGCGAGGCGCGCCGCCTCTCGCCGCTCCCAGGCCAGGCCGAGGAGGAGCCCGACGAGAGCCAGCACGACGATCGCCCCGCCGTGCCAGACCAGAACGTGGCGCAGATCGCTGATGCCGCAGTGGAGCTGGTAGACCCCTTCGGCAAGGATCCCGGCGCCGGCGCCCCCGAGGAGGCCGGCGAAGGACGCGGTCAGCGGCGCCGTCCTCCGGACGAGCGCCGCCACAATTGCCAGAGCCGTCAGGCCGATGGCGGCGGTCAGGAAGAAGCAGGCGGGTCCCATCGAAAGCCAGGGGTTCGGCACGGAAACGCCCGGGATCGCGACGTGGACGAGCCACGCTCTTGCGCCGAAAACGAGCAACGCGACTCCGAGAAGAGCCAGCGCTCCCCCCTGCGGCACGCCCCGAGCCGGCACCGAGGCCGCCAGGGCGAGGGCGACGAGGACGAGGCCAGCCGCCGCTTCCGTGAGGACCGCTCCCCACGTGCCGAGCCAGCCGAGCGCCGCGGCGTCCGGCCGGAGGCCGAGGACAAGAAGCACGACGAACGCCGCCGTCGGGACCCACAGAGCCACGCCGAGAGCGCGGCGTCCGGGGGACGCAAGAGGGCTTACCCTCGAATGGTCCCTCTCCACTGCGCGACGAAGCCCGTCTGGAAGAGGCCGGTCGCCCGTCACGCGCGTCCTCTCTCTCCGCCCAGCAGCCGGCGCAGCTCCGTCATCGCGCGGTGGGACCTGAGCTTGGCCGCCATTCTGGTCGTCCCCTGGACGGAGGCGACCTCCTGAAACGAGAGCCCCTGAACGTGGAAAAGAAGGAGCGCCTCGCGCTGGCTTTCCGGGAGGCGTGCAAGGGCGCGCCGGACGAGGTCGCGCGACGCCAGCGCCTCCGCTTCGGCCGGCACCGGAAACTCCGGCAGGTCGTCCTCGGCCAGCTCTTCATGCTTCTCACGGCGGCTCAGGGCTCGCCGGGACATCAGGAAGACATTGTGGGCGATGGCGAAGACCCACGCCTTCGCGGAGCGGGTGGGGTCGAAGGTCTGGCGGGCGCGGTGTACGTGGAAAAACGTCTCCTGCAGCAAGTCTTCGGCGCGCCCCGCGTCGCGCGTGAGCGACCGGAGATAGCCGAGGACGGGGCCGGCCAGGCCGGCGTAAAGCTTCTCGAAGGCCATCGTGTCGCCGTCCTGATAGGCGACCATCAGCTCGGTCAGGGTTTCCGTCGTCTCGCCGGCGTCGCCCACCCGGGTCTTCCCTTCTATGCCGCTCCGGACCCTGCGGTTTCACGCAGGATCTGTCCCATCGAAGTCGCTGTTCAGCGCGGCGAGTTTCGCACGGGCGCATCGGAATTGCCGCCTGTCCTGGCGGCGTGACCGTCTCCGGTCCCGACCGCTCCGTGAAATCTGGCCAGCGCCTCGGCTGGCATGACGCAGTGACACGGGACGAGGCGGTCGCCCCCGTTCGTCAGACGTTCGATGGCGTCGCTGGCCCTTTCGCGTCCCGCGGCGGCGCAGCAGACGACGCCGCCAGCAACCGCGACGGCCCGCGCCCGGGACTTTCTGCAGAGACTTCGTGCATCGACGGGAACTCCGGCCGTCTCCGGCGCCGTCGCTCCCAGCGGAGAGATTGTCTTCTCGGACGGGGCCGGGATGATCGATATCGAGAATCAGGTCCCGGCTACCGGCGCCAGTGTGTACAACATCGGCTCGGTCTCCAAGGCGGTCACGGCCGTCGCCGTGATGCAGCTGCCGGAGCAGAAACGGATCGCCTTGGGCGACGACATTCGGAGGTACGTACCTGCCTTTCCCGACAAGGGCGTGACGATCACGATTCGCCATCTGCCGACCCATACCTCCGGCATCCAGCACGACCACGGCACCTATTTCCCGGGCACGCCGGACCACGAGAACATCCGTCCGATCAGCCGCTGGGAGGACGGGCTCCGCTTATTCGCCAGCGACCCGCTCCTGTTTCCTCCCGGAAGATAGTTCTTCTACACGTCGTTTGGAGTCAGCCTGCTTCAGGGCGTCGAGGGCGGTTTGGTCCCGCGTGTTCGCCTCGAGACGGGCGAGCTCCTCACGACGCCCGGATCGCTCCGCTGGCAGGCTCGGTAGCCGCCGGCCTGAATCCGCTCTTCAGGACCAGGTCGACCGGCCGTCCGGCCCGAACGCCCACGACCTCCAAGTACTCCGCGTCGACGACCGTGCGGGTCGATTCATTCGACTTGTTGTGCGAGGCCCACAGATCCACGAGCTCCGCACGAAGCGCCTTCCGATCGGTCTCCCCCAGCGACGCAAATGCGCGCGTCGTCGGCCCGTAGTTTCTGCGGAAGAACTCCACAACTCGGGCCGGCGAGAACGGATAGTCGAATCGGTAATTGACGCGCGTAAGCCGCAGGTCGGAGACCCCCCCTCCCAACCGCTCACGCACGACGCCCTCGTCTCCCCAGAGGACCGGCGCCGGCATGCCCGGAGGGGCGATGAAGCGCGCGAAGGTCTTGAACATCTTGCCGATGAACCCTTCCCCGGTCCAGTTGCCCATCGCGATCGTCCCGCCCGGACGGCACACGCGCAGCATCTCGGACGCCACCAGCTCGGGGCGCGGAGCGAACATCGCGCCGTAGATGCTGGCGACCACGTCGAAGCTGGCATCCGGATAGGGAAGCGCCTCCGCGTCCCCCTCGTCAAAGGTCGCATCGAGCCCCTCGGCGGCCGCGCGTCCTCGCGCCGCCATGATGGCGTTGGAGGCGATGTCGATCCCGGTGACCCTTGCACCCCGGCGAGCGGCGATGAGGGCGAGCTGCCCCGAGCCGCAGGCGACGTCGAGCAGCGACGTCCCCGCCTCGACGCCCAGTCGATCCAGGAACTCGGCGGCGCTCGATTCCATGAACCGCGAAAAGTAATCGTAGTTCCCGTCCATCCAGGTGGCCTTGAGGCGGGTCTTCAGGTCGTCGATGTCCGTGACGGTGGCAACTGCGCTCATGGTCGTCCCCCCTTCTGTTGTCTGTTCTGTTCGCTGCAGGGCAGCGCCTTCATGAGACTGAATATGTGTCTCAAAGAGCCCGCCGCCCTTACCCGTGCGTCCGGAATGCTTGATCCAGCGGCCGGCCAGCGCCGATGACTTGGCCGATCGTTCCGGATTGTTTGCCGAAACGCCGGAAGGCGGCTGCTAGACTTTGGGCCTCGATGGATGCCCTCGCAGAGATGCTCCGGGTCATCAAGCTCGACTCGGCCATCTACTTCAATGCGGAGTGCTCCGAGCCCTGGTGTCTGGTGACGCCCGAGTCGGGCCGGCTCGCGCCCGTCCTCGCGCGTGGGGCCGGGCACCTGATCATCTACCACCTTCTCTGCGAGGGCCGGGCCTGGGCCCAGGTGCTGGATGGCGAGCGCGTCACGCTCTCCGCCGGCGACATCGTCTCGTTTCCGCACGGCCACAAGCACGTGCTCGGCGGCGGCCGTCGTGTCACGCCGTTCGATGCCGGGGCCGCGTTGCCGAGCCTCCTCAAACGGGGCCTGGAGCTTCTGCACATCGGCGGTGGCGGCGCGCGCTGCCGGTTCATCTGCGGCTTTCTGGCCTGCGATCCGCTCCTCAGCCAGGCCTTCCTCGGCGGCCTGCCGCCGCTCGTCAAGGTCAACATCCGCGACGATCCGTCGGGTGAGTGGCTGGAGAATTCCCTGAGGTTCTCCGTCACGCAGGCCGCGAGCCACGAGGCTTCAGCCGGTGCGATGCTGACGAAGCTGTCGGAGGCCCTCTTTGCCGAGACGATTCGCCGCTACGTTCGTGCCCTGCCCGAGGGGGAGACCGGCTGGCTGGCGGGCGCGCGCGACCTGGAGGTTGGCAGGGCCCTGAAGCTTCTTCATCAGAGGCACGCTCATCCGTGGACGGTCGCCGATCTTGCGCGGGAGGCCGGCCTGTCGCGGACGGTCCTTTCCGAACGCTTCCGGCACTTCCTCGGGGAGTCGCCCATGGCGTATCTGACACGGTGGCGGCTCCGGCTGGGAGCCCGCGCGCTCACCGCCACGAGTCACGGCGTGGCGCAGATCGCGTCCGAAGTCGGCTACGAGTCGGAAGCCGCCTTCAATCGGGCCTTCAAGCGCGAGTACGGCCTGCCGCCGGCGAGATACCGGAGGGAGATGGCCGGTCAGCGCGCCCGATGAATCCGGGGAGCAGCAGCTCAGTCCAGCACCTTGACGACGACCGCCGTGACGTCGTCCTTTTGCACCCCGCCAGCGGCGAAATCGCTTGCCGCCGAGAACAGAGCGGTCACGATCTCGGAAGCCGGCCGGTGGCGGTTGGCCTGCGCCACCTCGAGGACCCTCCCGCGCCCCAGCTCGCGGTCGTCCGGCGACACCGTCTCCTCGATCCCGTCGGTCACCATCAGCAGCAGGTCGCCAGGCTGAAGCGACAGCCCGGGTGCGCCGCGAATCGGGGTGGGCATGATGCCGAGAGGGATGCCGGTCGCGGCGAGGGTCTCGACGCGCCCGTCGGCTCGCAGCAGGTAGGACTGGTGACCCCCGCTCGCGTAAGTCATCTTGCGCTCTTCCGGTACCAGGCGGGCGAGGAACAGGGTCACGAAATGCTCCTCACCCCAGTCCATGGCGAGGAAGGAGTTGAGGCGGGTCAGCAGGTCACTGACGTCGTGAGTCAGGAGGAGCAAGGTTCGCAGGTAAGCCCGCGTCTGAGACATCAACAGCGCCGGCCCGAGCCCGTGCCCGCTGACGTCGCCAATCACCAGCGCCAGCTCCCTGCCGGATATCCAGAGGTAGTCGAAGTAGTCGCCGCCAGCGTACTCCGCCGGCTCGGAAGCGCCGGCGATGTCGAAGCCAGGAACCGCAGGAGCAAAGGCTGGGTAGAACCGTTGCTGGATGACCCGGGCCAGGCGGAGTTCCTCGTTGGCGCTGAGGAGAGCGCGCTCCGCGTCAAGCAGGGCGTGCCGCTCGGTGGCGTCGCGGATGAAGCCCGCGAACAGACGCCGACCCTCGAGCAACAGCTCATTGAGCACGAGGTCCATGTGAAACGTCGTCCCGTCGCGCCGCTGGCCGACGAGCTCCCTGACGACCCCGAGCGGCAGTCTGACCCCCTCCAGGTGCGGCCCTTCCTGGAAGCCTGAGGCCTCGTCATCTCGAGACGGTGGGAGCAGCGTCGTGACCGGGCGACCCACCAGCTCCCCGATCGCATAACCGAAAATCGCCTCCACCGCCGTGTTGGCCGACTCGATCAAACCGTTCTCGTCAACGGTGATGATCCCGTCGGCCGCCGACTCGAAGATTGTCCGCAGGCGGCTCTCGCTGTCGCGCAGAGCCCGTTCGCCCTTCCTCTGCAAGGTGACGTCCCGGTTCACCGCAACATAGCCGGCGAGGCTGCCGTCGGCCTCGTGGATCGGGGCGATCGTGCTGTCGACCTCGTAGAGAGACGCGTCCTTCTTCCGGTCGACGAAGGATCCGCGCCAGACGTCGCCATGCGATATCGCTTCCCAGAGCTGCCGGTAGAAGCCGGCGTCGTGCCTGCCGCTCTTCAGCAAGCGGGGGTTCTTTCCAACCACATCATCGCGGGAATAGCCGGTCATCAGCTCGAAGGCCGGGTTGACGTGGGTGATCGTGGCGTCGGCGCCGGTGATGATGATCCCCTCGCCGGCCGAGTTGAGCGCGGCGGCCAGGCGCAGCTGTTCCATCTCCTGGAGCCGCTTCCGCTCTGCAACCTCGCCGCGCAGCGCACGGTTCGCGTTCAGCAGGCCTGTCGTCCTCTCACTCACCACTCTCTCCAGGCGGCGACGCGAACGCAGCAGTACGCTCTCAGCTCGCCGCCGCCGGTTCACCGTGGCGACCAGGGCCAGACCGGTCAAGGCATAGCTGATCATGAGAACCTGCTGGTTGAGCAACGAATCGGGGACCGCTCTGCCACCGTACACACCAACCCCGCGAGAGGTCCCCCAGACGGCGGCGGCGGCCATCAGGAGGGTGGCTGCCGTGACGCCGCGCACGTCGAAGCGCAGCGCGAGCCAGATCAGAAGAAAGAGGGGAAGGTAGAGGAGGTCCCTGGCCGACGCCCCCTCCAGGACGCCCCCGAAGAGCGACTGGCTCACCACCACCAGCGCCAGGGTTGCGAGCCCGGCCTCGAGCCATCGCGCCGGTGTGGCAGGGAAACGCGGACCGCCCCGGAGCGCGATCAGGAACGGGGTCACGATGACCATGCCTGCGATGTCCCCCAGCGACCACGTGACCCAGTTCAGCGCGAGCGACGGCCACAGCAGGTGACCGGCAGCCTTGAGAGCGAGCACGCCGACGGTCGCGGCAGAGAAGCTCGCCACCGCGGCGACGGCCGCGAAGACGAAGACCCCTCTTGCGCTCCGGAAGGAGGCAAATACGGTGCGTCCCCTGCGCCTGAGAAACCAGGCAGCGATCAATGCCTCCAGGGTGTTGCCCAGACCGATTGCTGCGGCGACGGGGAAGGCGACCGACGTGGTCAGGTTCGCCAGCGTGGCTCCCAGCCAGATGCCGGGCGAGGCCCGGGGGCCGAGGAGCAGGACACCGGCCAGGGCGATACCGGACGCCGGCCAGATGGCGGTGGCGTTGCCCGGAGGGATGGCGAACTTCAGGCCGGCGAAGGCGGCGAGCATGTAGCAGGCCGCAAGGCCCACCACCTCCAGGAGGGCTCGCCACGTCTGCCCAGGCCCGGCCCCACCTCCGCCGCTCTTCACTCGCAACGAGGGATAGTAACTTTGATCTTCGTCCGGCGCGC
>JBLMYG010000293.1:0-8168 GCA_050258155.1 Acidithiobacillales bacterium | reverse complement strand
TTCGTTGACGGCCATCGGGTGGGGGGCGAGACTCGCCGGGCGCGGATTATGAGCGAGCCCTCCCGGCCGTTCCACCCTCTTCTCGCGGGAGCGGCCGCCGGTGTCGCCTGGGCAGACCTTCTTCTCGGGCTGAACCCGCATCTCCTCTCGCCGGGTCGCGTCTTCGTTCTCTCCGGCCTCTGCGCCGGCGTTGGCGCGCTCGTGGCCTCTCCGTTCGTCCTCCTGCGCCGGCGCGGCGTGACCCCTGGTCGTCCGGGGATGGTGCTCTTCGCCCTCGCAGCGGGCCTGTTCGCCCTTCTTGCCGAGGCGCAGCGACTGATCTTCCTCACCTTCGTCGCGGGAGACGCCCGCCGGGTCCTCGGCGCGACGGCCGTCGTGGCTGCGCTCTGGGCGGGCGCGGCACTGGCCACCGCCTTCCGGGCGTCCCGACCGGGAGCGCCCGCCGCACCGGCGCCGACGGTGTTCCTCCTTCTCTTTCTCGTGGTCCCGGTGCTGGGCCGCCGCGCGGCCTCGCCGGCGCCGCTCGCCGCGACGCCGCAGCTTCCGGCGGCGGCCCGGCGGAGCCTTCTCGTCGTGGGCCTGGAAGGGGTCTCGTGGGAACTCGTCACGGAGGGAGCCTCCGACGGATCGCTCCCGACCTTCGCCGAGTTGCTGAAGCGAGGAGCCGCCGGCCCTCTCGAAACGCTCGGCGCGTTCGACCGGCCGGCGCTCTGGACGACAGCCGCCACCGGGAAGCGCCCCTTCAAGCACGGCGTGGTCTCCGGCGTGGAGCGCGAGACCCCGGCAGGCCCGCTCTACCTCAGGCCACTTCTACCGGGGAGCACGTTCCGGTTCAGCTTTCCTTTCGCCCCCTCGGCCCCCGCGACGAAGGGGAGCCGGAGCCTCACGTTCTGGGAGATCCTCGGGCAGCGGGGACACGAGACGGCGGTACTCGGCTGGCCCGCCTCTTCCCGGACGGGGACCGAGGAGCGGCTCAAGCTCTTCCGTGTGGAGCCGCGGCAGCTCGACCGGCCTCTCATCCGGTCGCTCTCCCCGGAGGGGCTCCCTCCCGACGCGGCCGCCCGAACCACTCTCGCGGGCGCGGCCCTCGACCTGACCGTCGTTGGAGCGGCCCTCGGCACCGTTCCGGAGGGGCCGAGCAACGTCCTCGTCCTCGTTCTCTCGGGCGCGGCGCTCGTGGCGCGCCCGTTCGGTGCGGCCATGAGTCCGCGCTACTGGGGGGTTGCCGTTCCCCGTGCCGAGGCCAAGGCGCGTGCGCTGAAGGCGTACTACCGGTTTCTCGACGACCTTCTTCGCGATCTTCTCGAACGGGAGGGGCGCGACCGGACGATCTGCGTCTTCGCCCCGGCGAGCTTCGGTCCGCCGCCACCGCTCGACGCCGTGGCGTCGTTCCTCAGGGGTGAGCCGCCCCGGACCGGCCCCGAGGCGGGGGGCGAGGGGTTTCTCCTTCTCCACGGCGCAGGGATCCGTGAAGGGGTTCGGCTGACATCTGCGAACGTCCTCGACCTCGCGCCGACCCTCCTCGTCCTCGCCGGAGAGCCCATGGCCCGCGACATCGACGGCCGCGTCCTTGCCGAGGCGTTCGACGAGCGCTTCACCGGCTCCACGAGCATCCCGATCGTGACGACATTCGAGCCGGGGGGCCCGCAGTAAGGCGGCGTCAGCGATCGCCGAGGGCGGCGAGGAGCGCGCGCCGGAACTCCTCCGGCTTTTCGAGCGGGACGTCGTGCCCGGCACCCTTGACGACGACGAGCCTCCCGCCGGGGATTCTCGCGGCGGCCGCCTCGGCGTCGGCCAGCGGGAAGAGCGCCTCCTCTGCTCCCCAGATCAGGACCGTTCCGCGCGGAAGGTCCGACTCCCGGCCCAGGAGAACGTCGGGTTGCCCGGCCTCCGCGATGGTCATCTGGACGTTCGGCGCGAGGAAGCAGCGGGCGAGGCCATCCACGACGGCCCCGACAGGGGGGAGGGGCTTCGCGTAGAAGAGGACGTTCATCAGCTCCCGGGCCTCGGCGTCGCTCCGCGGCCGGGCGATCTCCCGGAAGCTCTCCACCTGCTCGGGCGTGGCCCGCGAGAAGCCGTCGGCGTCGACGAGGACGAGCCTCCGGACCCGCTCCGGGTGGGCGAGGGCGAAGAGCCCCGCCGTGGCGCCGCCCAGCGAGTGGCCGACGAGGTCGAACCGCTCGAGGCGCAGGGCGGTAGCCAGCGTCTCGACGGCGGCGACGCGGGCAGGGAGCGCGAGGCCGGCCGGCGTCGGAGGGGTGCCGCTCTCGCCGGAGCCGGGGGCATCGGGAGCGATCGCCGTCCTCCCAGCCCTCCTCAGGGCGCCGATGGCCGCCGTCCAGTAGGTCGCATCGGCGCCGAGCCCGTGGAGGAGGAGGACGGGACGTTCCGCCGAGAGGGGCCCGGCCACGAGCGTCCGAAGCCTCGTCCCGTCGGGAGCCGTGATGAACTCGGAATGAGCGCCCCGGACGCGGAGGGTGGTTTCCGCCGCGAGCCGGACGGCCCCGAGCGGGTCGGCCGCGAAAGCGCCGATAAGAACAGCAGCCGCGGCGAGGAGGGCGGTGAGGAGAGCCCCGAACGGTCGGCGGGTCACGAACCGGAGCCTAGTAGACGACGAGGCCGGCAAGGGTGTCGTGGATGTCGTCCACCTGGGGAAGCGTCGCGCTCTCGAGCTGCGGGGCGTAGCCGCAGAAGACGTCTTTCGCCGCGACCCGCCCAACCGGCGCGTCGAGCCACGGGAAAAGCTCGTCGGCGGCGCGTGCGGCGATCTCGGCCCCGAAGCCGTGCGTCAGCCAGTCCTCGTGGACGACGAGAAGACGGTTCGTCCGCTTCACCGAGGCGGCGATGGCGTTCCAGTCGAACGGGGAGAGGGTTCGAAGGTCGATCACCTCGACCTGTCGTCCCGTCTCGTCGGCGAGCCGGCTCGCGGCCAGAAAGCTCCGAAAGACTGTCGCGCCGTACGTCACGAGGGTCGCCGCGTCCCCGATCCGGACCGTCTTCGCCTTTCCGAACGGGATCATGAAGTCCTTGCCGGGGTAAGGCGACTTGTTGTGCGTCTGCCGGTAGAGGTGCTTGTGCTCGAGGAAGAGAACGGGGTCGTCGCACCGGATCGCGGTCCGGAGAAGGCCGCACGCGTCGAGGGCGGTCGCGGGCATGACGACGCGGAGGCCGGGAATGTGCGTGAAGGTCACCTCGCCCGACTGCGAGTGGTACGGCCCGCCTCCGGTCAGGTATCCGCCGATGGCGCAGCGGACGACGACCGGGGCCGAGAAGAGCCCGCCAGAGCGCCAGCGGATCGTGGCCAGCTCGTTTCGGAGCTGCATCATCGCCGGCCAGATGTAGTCGAAGAACTGGATCTCCACGACCGGCTTGAGGCCGCGGGCCGCCCAGCCGACGGCCCGCCCGACGATGTTCGCCTCGGCGAGCGGCGCGTTGAAGACGCGGCCCGAGCCGTAGAGCTTCTGGAGGCCCGACGTCACCTTGAAGACGCCCCCCTTTCCCTTCACCTCGGCGAGGACCTCTTCGCGCGAGGCATCTGCCACGTCCTCGCCCCAGACGGCAATCCGGCCGTCGCGGCCCATCTCGTCCCGGAGGCAGGAATTGATCAGGTCGACCATCGTCGTCTCGCTTCCGGAGAACTCGGGGCGGTCCTCCGTGTCGAACGCGGCCGACGTGGGGTCGACCGACGGCGAGGTGACGTTCTCGAGGACCCGGCCCGCGTCGGGCTGGGGCTGGGCCGCCGCGCGCTCCGCAGCCTCGCTCACCTCGGCATCCCACTCGGCTTTCCGCGCCGCAAGCTCCTCCTCGGTCAGGATCCCCTCGGCCACGAGAAAGCGCGCCAGCGCCTCGACCGGGTCTCGCTCGGCCTCCTTCCGCCTCTCCTCCTCGGGCTTGTAGAGCCTCTCGTCGTCGGAGAGGGAGTGGGAGTAGGGGCGAGTGACGTGAGTGTGAACGAGGGCCGGACCTTTCCGCTCCCGGACGTAGGCGAAGGCCCAGCGGAAGGCGTCGTACGCCTCGAGGAAGTCGCAGCCATCCGTCTCGACGACGAAGAGGCCGGGGTAGCCACGGACGAGCTTCGAGATCGAGCCCCCCGGTGTGTTGACCTCCACCGGCACCGAGATGGCGTAGCCGTTGTCCTCGACGACGAAGACGACCGGGAGCTTCAGCGTGCAGGCGGAGGCCATCGCCTCCCAGAACTCACCCTCGGACGTCGCGCCGTCGCCGATCGTCACGACGACGACCTCGTCCTCGGCGAAGCCCGAGGTCCTGTCCAGAAAGCTCCGGGCCTCGGGGCGGGCGAGGTAGCGCCCGGCCTCGGCCGCGCCGACGCCGGGGAGACACTCCGTGGCCGTCGGCGACGACATCGTGAAAATCTTGAGCCGCTTCGAGGCCCAGTGGGACGGCATCTGCCGGCCCCCGGAAGCGGCGTCCTCGGCGGCGCCGACGGCCTCGAGAAACATCTCGTACGGCGTCACGCCGAGGGCCAGGCAGAGGGCGCGGTCGCGGTAGTAGCCGAAGAGCCAGTCGACGGCCGGCTTCATGTTGAAGCCGATCGCGGCCCCCGCCGCCTCGTGCCCCGCGCCGGAGATCTGGAAGAAGATCCGGTTCTGCCGCTTGAGCTGGATCTCCTTGTCGTCGATCCGGCGCGAGGTGTAAACGATCCGGAAGGCCCGGACGAGGTCGTCCTTCGAGAGGCCGAAGGTGTTCGCCGCCGCCTCTCCCGTCCTTTCGGTCGACATCGACGGCGGAGATTACCGGAAGAGCGCCTAGTTGATGTTCTTCCCTTCCTCCAGGAGCTTGATCATGTTTTCGAGGCTCTTCTTGTTCACCGGGTCAGGGGCCTGCGGGAGGGCCAGCTTCGCGTACTCGAGGGCCTTCTTGTTGTTGCCGACGGCCGCGTAACCACGTGCTAGGCCTACGTTCACCGGCCACTGGTTCGGGAAGCGCTTGGCATTCGCCTGGAAGACCTTCAGGGCTTCGTCCTTCCTTCCCTCCGTGAGGAGCTGGCGCCCCAGATAATGGATAGGGATCGGGGCGGCGGTCGGATGGGCCAGCGCCTTCTCCAGGGTCTTCTCGGCGTCGGCGGTCTTCCCGTTCGCGAGCTGGGCACGCCAGAGCGTGGCGAGATTCTGGAAGTTCTCCTCGCCGACGTTCGGGTCGCTCACGGCCTTCTGGGCCCAGGCCAGCGCCTCGGGAAGGTTCACCTTGTTCTCGATGCAGTAGGAAGCGGCTGCGCGCCAGTTGCCTGAGGTGAAGCCGAGGTCCGTCCGGAGCTCTTTCCTGAGGTCCTCCACATAGAGCTCCTTGGCATTCGGAACGGTGATCGTGATGGGGACGGCGAGGTCCTCCCACTCGAGCGCGACGACCGCCTTCTCGGGCTCACGGTCCGTGAAGGAATATGTCAGCCACTCGTGGTACGGCGCCTTCTCGGGCGTGACGGTGACGCGGAGGGCGTCCTGCTTCGGGTCGTAGAAGAAGCTCCCCCACGAGGAGCTGTCCTTCGAGAAGATGACCGTCCACTCCTTCTCGCCCGGGATCATGTGGAGGCCGTAGGCCCCGGCCGGAAGGGGCTTCCCCTCGATCACGACGTCGCTCGAGGTCGTGAAGACCGTGTTCATGTTCGCCCCCGCCCGCCAGGGGCACTTCGTGCAGTTGTTGAACCCGAGGTCGGACAGGCCGTACGGGACGAGCTGGCCCCAGATCTTCCCGCGCCGCTCCTGCCC
The DNA here is from genome assembly GCA_050258155.1 of Acidithiobacillales bacterium. Lineage (GTDB taxonomy): Bacteria > Acidobacteriota > Thermoanaerobaculia > UBA5066 > UBA5066 > DAOMFB01. Next base: position 2,445 of record JBLMYG010000293.1, on the reverse strand, counting down.
GTGGAAGTGGACCCGCGGGCTCGAGTAGTCGACCGAGACTTTGACGGGGCCGATGTGCTGGATGGCCTTGGCCCGCTGGTTGTCGCCGGACGGGGGCAGCGTCAGCCCCTGGGCCAGGGCCGGGCCGGCGGCCAGAAGGGCCGGAAGCGTGAGCGCGGGAACCCAACGAGAACGAGACCTCATCGAACACCTCCATCCGGCCCGGGAAAGCCCCCTGCATGACGTTCGGATTCAGGCCGAGGTGCCGGACCGGGCGCCCCTTGGTACGGGTGCGGTGCGACGGAGTTTCAGAGATGGGTCAGGCCGGAGAGCCGGCCGGACGCGTCTCGGACTCTGGAGGCGCGCCGGCCTCCCCCCAGTCCGAATGGGGGGCCTTGTTCCGGACGAACCAGTCCCAGAGGAGGCCGCCGTAGGTCCTCTCGCGGATCCCTTCGGCCGTAAAGAAGGGGGTCAGGGCGGCGTTCAGGCGGGAGAGCCGGTAGAAGGGGACGGCGGGAAAGTAGTGGTGCTCGAGGTGGTAGTTCGACCAGAGATAGACGACCTCCCAGAAGCGCGACCGGACCATCCGCGTCGACCACCTGGCCGGTTCCTCCGGGACGATGTCGTAGTGCTGGCCGAGCCGGTTCAGCGCGAAGGCCGGGGGAAAGACGAAGAAGACGGGGACCGCGTAGAGCCAGACGAACCGCGCGAAGCCTCCCAGCACCCAGATGGCAGCGCCAACCGCGAGGTGGAGGCCGATGGCGGAGAGGCGCTCCAGGCGGATCGTCTTCTGCACGTCCTCGGGATACGTCGCGGTCTCCTTCCGGGCGGCCCGGAAGTAGATCGGAAAGAGGGCCGGCGTGGCGTAGAGGAGCTTCAGCCAGCGGGCGTTCCTCTTCGGCGAGAGGTGCGCCCTCTTCGGGTCGTCGGTGCTCGAGCCGAGCTCGTTGTGGTGGTCGAGGTGCCAGCGGGTGAACTGCGTCGGCGAGATGCCCGAGGGGAGGGCGTAGAGGAGGCCGAGGAGGCGGTAGGCCAGAGGCCGATCGCCGTCGAAGACAGCCTTGTGGACGACCTCGTGGAGGAGGACCGTCCCGTCGAAGACGACAAACCCGAGAACGAGCGCGCACGGGATCCGGACCCAGAGCGTCTCGAGCTGCCACCCGAGGGCAAGTGCCGCAGCGAAGAGAAGGAGCTGCCGTGCCGCCACCGCGAAGTGCCGGGCGGGGACCTTCCGGTGGAGCTCCTTCAGGACGTCGTGGGGCACGGCGGCAGCGAGCCGCCTCTTCAGGTCCCCGATCGACCGCCAGTACGAGCCCCCCTTCATGGCCCGCAGAGATTACGCCTGCCGGCTGAGAACCGGTATCAGGCCGGGGGCGGATTCCGGCTACTCGGTCTCAGGCCTCGATGGCGGCACGGAGAAGGCCCAGTGGCTCGAGATTGGAGAGGATCCGCTCGTCGAAAGTGAGAACCGAAAGCCCCGGGAAGGCCGTGGCGACCTGCAGGGCCGTCGCGAGATGAATCGCATCGAGGGTGCGCACGGGCTCGACCGGGAAGGGCTCCGCGGCGCGGATACGGATGGCCGGCGTGATCTCCAGCAGATTCCAGTCGGCCGAGGCTTCGCCGAGGCGGCGGGGGAGGAGGCGTAGACGCCGGCCCCAGGACCGCCGCTCGCGCCCGGCGCGAACGAGCGCTCTCTGCGCCTCCAGAATCGTGAGCACGGAGCAGACCGGTTCCGGGCTCTCCTGAATGGCTCGTGCGATGGCGGGCGCCCCGGGCTCCGCGAAGAGCCAGCGGAGAACCGCGGACGTCTCGAGATAGACCGCGCTCACTCGCCGCGGTCCAGATCGAGGAGCCGCTGTGCCGTGCCGGCCGGGAACCGGACGGAAGGGAGGGGAAGGGGCTTCCTGGTCCGCCTCCGCAGCCGAAGCTCTCCCCGACGGAGCCACTCCACCATGAGAGGGGGAAGCTTGCCGAGCTCGTCGCGGCCCGGCAGACCGATCTCGGCCACGACCTCGTCCCGGTCCGTGACGAGAATGCGCGCTCCCTTCCGGACCCGCCGGATATAGGCGCTCAGGTTGTTCTTCAGGTTCTTGATGCCGACCTGTTCGATGGCCTTCACGTTCTGAAGAGTAGCTACCGGTAGCTACTATGTCAAGGGAACCTGCTCGGAGGTTTTTCGAGAAGGAAATTCAGCGGAAGCCAGATTGCCCCGCCTCCAAGCTCTGATAGCCGTGACGCCGGCCGCGGGGCCGCGTCACTCCCCGTACCGCTTCTTGTAGAACTCGTCGATCTTCTTCCGCTCCTCGGGGGAGAGCCCCTTTTGCCAGGCGTTCATCGGGTTTTCCTCCACGGCCTTGATGACCGCGAGGACCTTCGGGTCGCCGTGGGCGGCCTCTTTCGCCTGAGGGAGGAAGGTCATGTAGAAGCGCTCCGCCACCTCGAAGAAGCCGTGCCACTGGACGAAGT
>JBLMYG010000292.1:0-16008 GCA_050258155.1 Acidithiobacillales bacterium | reverse complement strand
GGCCACGGCGGCCCGCTCTCGGTCCTCCGGCCTCATCCGTGAGTCGCCGAGGAGTACGACCGACGTGCCCCCCCACGTCGTCGTCGAGAGGCCGAACTCGTCGTAGTAGTCGTGCGTCCCCTTGCGTGTCGCAGCGTTGCCCCACGTCCCGGCGACGTGTCCCGCCGAGAAGCTGTCCTCGAGGAAGTGAAGGCCGAACGTCTCGAGGGCGAGGATCTCGCGGGCCGCCGCCGCGCGGGACCCCGCGTCCCCGCCCTCCGGATCGAATGCGCGGGCGTGCTCGAGGGCGAGGAGGTGGAAGTAAATGTAGATGCCGATGGCGTTGATCTCGGCCCCGTCGGACAGGGCCTTCGTGATGTAGCTCCGGGCGTCCAGGGCGCCCTCGCGGGGAAGAAGGAAATGCGCGTTGTTGGCTCCGGCCCGCGTGCTGTACTCCGGGTCGACCGATTCGAACTCGAGATTCGACCAGGCGTCGGCATTCCGGACCTGGTCCGGCCGGCTCGCTTTCGCCAGCTTCCGCTTCAGCTCTGCCGCGACGGAGGCGACATCGAGCGTCCACGGCTTGTCGAGGACGTCAGCAAGAAGGTCCGCCGGCGAGCAGGAGTGGTCTCCGGCGAGGGCGGGCCAGGCCGCCAGGTCGAGGCAGGGGACCTTGCCGGACGGATCGGAAGCCGCCGGATCTCCGCAAAGCCGATTCTCGTAGCCGAGCCGCGCCTCGGCCCAGAGGCGGTCGAGGACGGCCTTCTCGGCCGGCGTGAGCTTCCGGATCGCTTCGGCCGTGATGTCGCGGTGCTCGGGATAGATCCAGGCGAGGGCAGACCTCTGGATTCCCGCGGAGAAGACGGCTGCCAGCAGGAGAGCCCCGGTCCGAAAGCGCACGTCTGTCCAGCCTGCAACAGATCCGGCACCGTGGCAAGCCTTCTCCCACGGCGCCGGGACGGCGCGTCGACAGTCCCGGACGTGGGAGGGAAAATCGGCGCCGGGAAGGTCACCGCAGCGTACGGAAAGGAGACAGGGCCATGTCCATGCTCTCGGAGTTCAAGGAATTCGCGGTCAAAGGGAACGTCATCGACCTCGCCGTCGGCTTCATCATCGGCGGCGCGTTCGGGAAGATCGTCAGCTCGCTCGTCAGCGACGTCATCATGCCCCCGATCGGCCTCCTCCTCGGAAAGGTCGATTTCGCGAACTTGTTCATCAACCTCTCCGGCAAGGAAGTGGCGTCGCTCGCCGACGCGAAGAAAGCGGGCCTCGCGACGCTGAACTACGGGCTTTTCCTGAACACCTGCATCGAGTTCCTCATCGTGGCTTTCGCCGTGTTTCTCCTCGTGAAGCAGATCAACCGGCTCAAGAAGGAGGCCCCCGCGGCTCCCGCCGCCCCGCCCGCCGACGTGAAGCTCCTCGGCGAGATCCGGGACCTCCTGGCCGCCAGGAAGTAAGGAAAGCGAAGGACATGCCATGAAAAGACTCCTCGCACTCCTCGTCTGTCTCGCGGCAGGTCTCGCGGCGCCCGCGGTCGCCCAGGCTCCGTGTCCGTGCGCCGAGAAGAAGGAGCCTCCTCCTCCCGCCTTCACGGGAGCCGTCGGATTCGGGCTCGGCATCAACAGCGGCAACACCGACACGACGAACCTCAGCTTCACGCTGGGCCTCAAGTACGACCCGAAGACGAAGAACGTCGTGAAGCTGGACGGCTACTACCTGTACGGCAAGACCGACGACGTCACGACGACGCAGAAGTCGAACTTCGTCCTCCGCGACGAGTACTCGCTCACGGAGCGCCTCTTCGTCTTCGGCGAGGTCGGATACCTCTACGACCGGTTCAAGGGGATCACCTACCTCATCACGCCCGTCGTCGGCGCCGGCTACAAGGTCGTCAAGACGAAGGAGATCACCCTCGCTCTCGACGGCGGCGTCGGCCTCGCGATCGAGCAGGACGCGGGGTACCCGTCGCACACGAGCGGCGCGCTGCGCGCCGGCGAGGCGTTCGAGTGGCAGATCTCGTCCTGGGCGAAGCTGACCCAGAACGCGAACAATCTCTGGAAGATGGACGACTTTCAGGACTATCTCTTTCACTTCGACGCGGGCCTCGTATCGCCGCTGTCGAAGGCTCTCGAGATGAAGATCGCGTTCCTGATCGACTACAAGAACAAGCCCCAGCCGGACACCCTGAAGAAGACCGACCGGTCGTTCATCGCGGCCGTCGGCTACAAGTTCTGATCTCCTGTTAGCATCGGGTGGTGGCCGTCGACCCCGAGCTCCTCGAGATTCTCGCCTGTCCGGCCTGCGACAGCCGGCCTCCCGTCACCCTCTGCCGCCTGAGGGAGGACGTTGCGAGGGAGATCGTCGAGAAGTACCGGGAGCGGATGAAGGACGAGGAGCCGGTCGTGACCGAGGGGCTCTTCTGCTCGGCCTGCGGACGGGTCTACGCGATCGTCTCCGACATCCCCGTGATGCTGGTCGAGGAGGCGCTTCCCGCGGAGGCCCGGCTCGGCTGAGACGCTTCTCTCCCCGCTCGGGGGCCGCCGCGGATTCGAGCTGGCAGCCTTCGCATTCCTCCTCCTCGGTGTCGCGGTCTCCTTCGCGCTCGGCGTCGCCAACGTCTGCCTGGGGCTGGCCCTCGCCTCTCTCGTCGCCTGGCGGATCGGGGCGGCGCGGGCGGGCGGGGACCTCCTCGGCCCCTTCCGCCGGGTCACGCCCGTCCATCTTCCGATTGCCGCGTTCGTCGGCTGGACGCTCCTCTCCATCCCCTTCTCGACGCTTCCCGCCCGGTCGGTCCTGGAGATCAAGGGGCAGCTGACGTTCCTTCTCGTGCCGGCGGCGGCGGCGTTGCTCCGGAGCGCGGACGACCTCAGGCTCCTCGGCACGCTCTGGCGCCTCTCCGCGCTCTATCTCGCCCTCCGCGGCCTCGCCGAGTACCTGAGAAGCGGGGGCGGGCTCGACGCGCGCCTTCGGGGCGGGCTCTCCGTCTACATGACGTATGCCGGTCTCCTCATGGTTTTGGTTCTCCTCCTCCTCGCCCGTGCACTCTCGCGCGGAGAGCCGCTCCGCTCGCGCCTTCTCGACGGCGGTGTCGCGGCGATCGCGATGGTGCCGCTCGCCCTGACTCTGACGCGTAACGCCTACGTCGGAATCGGAGCCGGTGTCCTCGCCCTGATCCTCCTCGTCCGGCCGAAGGGAGCCCTGCTCCTCCTTCCGCTCGCGCTCGCCCTCTGGCTCGCGGCGCCGAAGGCGGTCCGGGACCGCGCCCGGTCGGCCTTCGATCCCGAGGACGAGACCATTCGCGACCGCGTCGCCATGTGGAAGGCGGGGCGGCTGATGGTCCGTGACCACCCGCTCTTCGGCGTCGGGCCGGGCCGCGTGAGGGAGGTTTATCCCGAATACCGCCAGCCGGGCTACGTCGATGCCGTCGTCGGCCACCTTCACGACAACGTCGTCATGGCTGCGGCCGAGACGGGGCTTCCGTCGGCGGGGTTCTATCTCTGGTTCGTGGCGGCCGCCATCGCGGGGGGTGTCCGGCGAGCCCGCGCGCCGGGCGAGGACGCCGTCCGCCCCTTCGCTCGGGGCGCCGTCGCCGCCCTGGTGGCGCTCTTCGTCGCCGGCCTGTTCGAGTACAACTTCGGCGACGTGGAGGTCCTGATCCCGACGCTGGTCCTCTCCGTCGTTCCGTTCATCCCCTCCGGGGGGCCGCCGTCCGGCGACTAGAATCAGCGCGATGTCACGGGCCCGGTATCGCCCGGTCGCGGTGCGGCGCGCCCCCTCCCGGCTCGCGGAAAGAGAGCTTCCGTTCGGGGCGGGCGGTCCGGAGGCGTCGGCCGTCACGGTATCGGAGTTCGTCGCGCAGCTCGACGAGACCCTTCGAGTCCGTTTTCCGGACGCTTGGGTTAGAGGCGAGCTTTCGGAATGGAGCATCCGGGGCGCGGGACACGCCTATTTTTCCCTGAAAGACGAGCACGCGAAGCTGGAGTGCGTCATGTGGGCCAGCGTCTGGAAACGGCTCGCCTTTCGTCCCGAGGTAGGGACCGAGTTCCTGGTGCATGGCTACCCGAACATCTATGCACCGTACGGAAAGCTCTCGTTCGTCGTCTCCGAGCTGCAGCCTTACGGCGCCGGGGCCCTCCAGATCGCTTTCGAACAGCTGAGGGCGCGGCTCGCGGCCGAGGGGCTGTTTGACCTTTCGAAGAAGAGAAAACTCCCCCTTCTGCCCCGACGTATCGGCGTGATCACCTCGAGGCACGGCGCGGCGCTCCACGACATTCTTCGCGTCCTCTCTCTCCGCTTCCCGAACGCTCACGTCACGATCTTCCCCGCGCGGGTGCAGGGCGAGGGGGCGCCGGAGGAGATCGCCGGCGCAGTGTCCGGCTTCTCGCGCGTCCCGGGCTCGGCCGACGTCCTGATCGTGGCGCGCGGCGGCGGCTCGAAGGAGGACCTCGCCGCGTTCAACGACGAGCGGGTCGTCCGGGCGGTGGCCGCCGCCGCGGTTCCGACGATCTCCGCCGTCGGCCACGAGGTGGACGTGACGCTGACGGACCTCGCCGCGGACGTCCGGGCCGCGACGCCCTCCCAGGCCGCCGAGCTCGTCGTCGAGCGGCGGGAGGACTTCGAGAGGCGGCTGGCCACCGCCGGAAGCGACCTCCGGAAGATTCTTCGAGGCAAGCTGGCGGAGGCCGGTTCGGATCTGAAAAGTCTCCGCCTGGCGCCGGGATTCGCCGATTACCCGTCGAAGGTGAATGCCGCGGTCGCCGAGGCCGAAGCTGCGTCGGACGCCCTCGTTTCGAGGTTCCGCGCCCTTCCCCTGGTTTTCGGAAGACGACTTGCGGAGATCGGGGGTCGGCTTCTCGCATGGCCCGGCCGCGTGGCGCTCGATCTCCGAAGAGAGAACGCCAGCCAGCAGGCGGAGGCGCTCGCTGGCCGGATGGCGGCGCGCCTCGCCGCGGCCGAAGCCCGACTCGGGACGCTCACGGCATCTCTCGAGGCTCTGAGCCCGCTCAAGGTCCTTTCGCGGGGCTACTCGGTCACGTTCCGCGAGGGGGAGACCGCACCGCTGACCGACGCTTCCAGAGTCGCCGTCCACGACGCGCTCAGGATCCGTCTCCATCGGGGTGAACTCAGGGCGCGCGTGACGGAATCGAAGGTGTCCGATGACGAAAGCTAAGGCGACGCCTCTGCCGAAGAACCTGACGTTCGAGAAAGCGCTCGCGCGCCTCTCGGAGATCGTCGAAGAGCTGGAGGACCCGGCGAAAGGGCTCGAGTCGTCGCTGGAGCTGTTCGAGGAGGGAGTCGCCCTCTCCCGCTTCTGCCGGGGACGGATCGACGAGATCCAGAAGCGGGTGGAGGTCGTCCTGAAGGAGACGCCGGAGGGATTCGCCACCGGGGAGCTGGACGAGGCGGGCGAGGATGAGGCGGACGAGGAGGGCGGCGGGAAGGACACAGGGACGTGAGCCCGGTTCTGTCTCTCGCGGAGGTCCTCGAGGCGCGGCGGGTCGAGGTGGAGGAGACACTTCGCGACCTCCTCCCGCCCGAAGGGGACGACCCGAAGGGGCTCGCCCGCGCCATGCGCTACAGCACGCTCGCGGGAGGGAAGCGGATCCGGCCCGTTCTCTGCCTGATCGCCGCGGAGGCCTGCGGCCCGGCGGAGAGCCGGCCGCCGCGGGAAGAGCTAGCGGCGGCGGCGGCCGCGCTGGAGCTGTTCCACACGTACTCTCTCATCCACGACGACCTCCCGTGCATGGACGACGATTCGCTCCGGCGCGGGAAGCCGACCTGCCATGTCGTCTTCGGCGAGGCGACGGCGCTCCTTGCCGGTGACACGCTCCAGACGCTCGGCTTCGAGGTGCTGGCCACCCGACCGCGCGGCGAGGAGTGGGGGACGCGGCGTGCCGAGGCCGTGGCCATGGTGGCCCGCGCGATCGGCCTCGAGGGGATGGCTGGGGGGCAGGCCCTCGACCTCGCGGCGACGGACGCCCGGGGTTTGCCCGACCCGGTGGGGCTCCTCCGGCGGATCCACGCCCTCAAGACGGGGCGCCTTCTCAAGGTCTCGGTCGAGCTGGGAGCTCTTTACGCGGGCGCCGGAGCCGGGGCTCGCGCCGCCGCCGCGGCCTTCGGCGAGAGGCTCGGCCTTCTGTTCCAGATCGCCGACGACATCCTCGACGTGACGCAGGAGTCGGCGACGCTCGGGAAGACGGCCGGAAAGGACGCCGACCAGGGGAAGCTCACGTACCCCGGCCTCTTCGGCCTCGAAGGGGCGAGAAGGGAGCTGGAGCGCGCGCTCGACTCCACGCTCGAAGCTGCACGGGCGCTCGAGAGGGACGGCGGCGTCCTCGCCTCCCTCGCGGCCTACGTGGCGCGGCGCGACCGGTAGGCCGTCCGGCGTAAACAGCCAAAGTCGCCTTTCGGAGTGGGCGAGCGGGAAGGCAAGCGATTCGTGATGATCAAGTTCGATCCTGTGAAGTCTCCGAAAGAGATCCACGTCGTCCTGAACTGGTTCGAAGAGGTGAAGCGGCGGGTGCCGGGAGCGAAATGAGGTGAAGCGCTCGACGCCCTGCCGGGCTCAGGAAGCGGCGCGGATCGTCATCGCTTTTTGCTCCTGAGGTAGTCGGCGGGTCGCAGGATCAGGACTCCACGGATCCGGCGCCCGAGGAGCTTCCCGAACTCTTTCCGGTCGCCGGTGATGAGATGTGTCACGCCGGCGTGGATCGCTGCGGCCAGGATCGGGCGGTCCTTCGAGGCGAGGGTCAGACTCGGAGGAAGCTCCGCCAGCCAGCCCTCGGGGACGATCGTCGTCTCGCCGAGCAGGGCCTCGAGGCGAGCACGAGCCTCGGTGTCGTTGATGTTTCGGCGCGCCTCGTCGGCGGCGTACGCAGACGAGACGATCTCCAGGCCGGACAGATTCCAGAAACGAAGGAGCCCGGAATCCTTGTGCCAGGCGGCGGAGAAGAGGACGTTGGCGTCGAGGAAGAGGCGGTCCAAGGGTCAGGAGCGGGGCGGCTTGTGGGGGACTTGGTCCGGATCGAGGCCCAGCTTCTGGACAGCCTTCCGCGCGAGGGCATAGTCCTTCCGGTCGACGGAGTTCTCCAGGAGGAACTCCGCTTTCCGCTCGGGCGTGTAGATCTCGACGGGCAGGGCCACGGCGGGCCGGATCACGACCCCGCCCCGGTCCTCCTCGACGAGGACCAGAGACCCCTCGTCGAGCCCCATCCTCTTCCGCATCCGGGCCGGGATGACGACCGTCCCCCGCTTTCCGATCCGGGTGGCCTCGGCGGCTCTGCTCTTCATATTTCTCAGTATATCTGATTTTCAGACGCCGGACCGGGACGAACGCTCCAGCCCGGCGTCGTTCCAGGATGCGGGGTCCTCCAGCGGCTCGAGGTGGGTCATGACGCAGAGTCGGGGCAGTGCCGCCACGAGCTCCTTCTCGATCTCCTCGAGGAGATCGTGTCCCGACTGGACGCTCCATGCTCCCGGCACGAGGACGTGCATCTGGACGAACCTTCGGGGGCCGGCGGCCCGGGTCCGGACCTCGTGGAACTCGACGCCCCGCTTCCGGAAGCCGTCGAGAACGGCTTCGATCTTCTTCCGGTCGTCCTCGTGCAGGGCGCGGTCGAGAAGGCCGTGCCCGGTCTCGCGAAGAAGCTTCATGCCGGTCCAGACGATGTTCGCGGCCACGAGGAGGGCCACGACGGGATCGAGAACGAGCCAGCCGGTCAGCCAGACGAGGGCGACGCCGACGAGGACCCCGGCCGAGGTCCAGACGTCGGTCAGGAGGTGCCACGCGTCGGCGCGGAGCGTGATGGAGTCGAGCCGGCGCGCCGCGCGGAGCAGCGCGACCGCCACGGCCCCGTTCACCGCCGCGGCTGCGACCGAGACGAGCAGGCCGGTCCCGACGTCCGTCAGGGGGCGAAGGTGCTGAAGGCGATCGACCGCCGTCGCCGCAATCCACGCCGCTGCGGCGAGGATGGCCATCCCCTCGAAGCCGCTGGCGAGGTACTCGGCCTTCGTGTGCCCGAAGGCGTGCTCAGTGTCGGCGGGCCTCAGGGCCACCGTGAGCGCCCAGAACGCCACGAGCGCGGCGAGGAGGTTGACGAGCGACTCGATGGCGTCTGACAGGAGCCCCACCGAGCCGGTCAGGCGCCACGCGACGAGCTTGAGGGCCATCGTGACGATCGCCGCCGCCACGGAAAGCAGCGCGTAGGCCGGGGCGCCGGGCCGGGCGGAGGGCGCGGTGGAAGACGCCACGTGAAGAGAGTGCGTGGGCCGCCGGACACCGTCAAGGCGGAGGATGCCTCACGGCGCCGGGGGACGCTGCTACCCTTCGCCCCGATGCGTGCCCTCGTCTGCGAGGCGCCCGGCCGGGCGGATCTGGTCCAAAGGCCCGATCCGGTTCCGGGCCCCGGGGCGATCGTGGTCCGGGTGAAGGCGGCCCTGACGTGCGGCACGGACCTGAAGCTCTTCCGGCGAGGCCACCCTAAAGTGCCGTTCCCCGTGACGCTCGGACACGAGATGGCGGGGGTCGTCGAGGCGGCGGGGGCCGGCGCACCGTTCGTGCCGGGAGAGCGTGTCACCTCGGCTGTCAGCGCGCCGTGCGGCGCCTGCACCGCCTGCCGTGCCGGGCGGACGAATCTCTGCGAGACGGCCTTCGCCGAGCCGCTCTGGGGAGCCTTCGCCGAGTTCGTTCTCCTGCCAGCCCGCCTCGTGCGGGGCGCTGTCCGCCGGCTGCCCGAGGGGCTCTCCTTCGATGCGGCCGCCCTGCTCGACCCTCTGGCGTCGGTGGTCCACGCCCTCTCCCGCGTGCCTCCCGTCGCCGGCCGCGCGGTCCTGATCGCCGGGAGCGGCCCGATCGCTGCGCTTCAGCTTCTTCTTCTTCGGAGAGACGCGGGAAAGATCGTCGTCGCCGGAGTGGAGCCTGCCCGGCTTCTCTTCCTCGAAGGAGAAGGAGCCGAGACCGTTTGCCTCGACGGGCGACGCCCTGCGGAGGCGATTCGCTCCGCCCTGCCCGGCCTTTTCGACCTCGTCATCGACACGACGGGATCTCCGGACGTCGCGTCATCGCTGGTCGGGAAGGTGGCTCCAGGGGGGACTCTTCTCCTCTTCGCCGGGATGGCCGCCGGAACGACGATCGCTGCGGACGCTTTCCGCGTCCACTACGAGGAAGTCTCGGTCCTCGGGTCGTTCCACTACACGTCCGCCGACGCCAACCGGGCGCTCGGGCTCCTCGCTTCTGGCGCGATCCCCTTCCCTGTGCTTCTGTCGAAACGACGCGCTCTCGGCGAATGGCGCGAGGCCTTCGACGAGGTCGAGCGCGGAGAGGTCATGAAAGTCGTGCTGGCCCCGTGAGGGCCGCCCTGGTCCGGTCGCTGGACGACATCGAGGTCGTGGACCTGCCGGTGCCGGAGATCGGCGAAGGCGAGCTTCTCGTCGAGATGAAGGCCGTCGGCCTCTGCGGAAGCGACCTCGCGCCGTGGTACGTGGCCTCGAAGGCACCGGCGGTCCTCGGGCACGAGCCGGCCGGCGTCGTCGCGGTGGCGGGGAAGGGAGTCGCGGCCTTTCGGCCCGGCGACCGGGTCTTCGTCCACCACCACGCGGCGTGCGGGAGCTGCCGCTTCTGCGCAGCCGGGGAGCCGGTGATGTGCCCGAGCTGGAGGCCGAATCGCCTCCATCCCGGCGGGCTCGCGGAATTCTTCCGGGCCGAGGCAGCCACGGTCGCCACGGACACTCTTCTCATCCCCGCCGGCCTTTCCTTCGAGGACGGCGCCCTGATCGAGCCGGTGGCCTGCGCGATCAAGGCGGTCGCTCGGGGCAGCGTCCGACGCGGCGACACGGTCGCCGTCGTCGGCTTGGGGTCGAGCGGCGTGCTCCTGGGTCTTCTCGCACGCGAGGCAGGAGCCTCCTGCCTCATCGGAAGCGACCTCGACCCGGCCCGCCGGGCTGCGGCGCTGAGGCTCGGCTTCGACCGCGTGATCGATCCGGCCGAGGGGCTTGGAAAGGTCGCGCGCGCGGCGACGGGAGGGCGCGGGGCCGACGCCGTCTTCGTCCTTCCGTACGTCTCCTCGGCGTTCGAGGCGGCGATGGACGCGGCCGGCCCCGCAGGACGCGTCGTCTTCTACTCTCCCGTCCCGCCCGAGACGGGCTGGAGCCTCGTACCCCACACGGCCTACCTCCGCGACCTGACGCTCCGCTTCTCCTATTCGTGCGGCGCCGGAGAGCTCCGGCGGGCCCTCGCCCTCATCGAGAAGGGAGTCGTCCGGGCCGACCGGATCGTGACGCACCACGTTCCGCTCGACCGCGCCCCCGAGGCCTTCCGGCTCGCCCGCTCCCGAGGCGAGGTCCTCAAGGTGATGGTCACCCGGTGACGGCCAGGGCCGTCCGGCTCCGCCTCGACCGGCTGCTCGTCGAGAGGGGACTGGCGGAGAGCAGGGCGCGGGCGGAGGCGCTGATCCTCGCCGGACGGGTCAGCGTGGCGGGAAGGGCCGGCGTCAAGCCGGGCACGGCGGTGCCGCCCGACGCGGAGATCGCGATCGCGGCGCCGGAGCATCCATGGGTCTCGCGGGGGGGCGTGAAGCTGGCCGCGGCACTCGATCATTTCGGCATCGACCCCTCCGGGCGTGTCTGCCTCGACATCGGGGCCTCGACCGGGGGCTTCACCGACGTCCTTCTCGCCCGAGGGGCCGGAAAGGTCTACGCGGTCGATGTCGGATACGGGCAGCTCCATGCCAGGCTCCGGACCGACCCGCACGTCGTCCTCCTCGAGAAGGTGAACGCGCGCACTCTCTCGACGCGCGAAGTCCCCGAACGTATCGAGCTTCTCGTGGCGGACGTCTCGTTCATCTCGCTGACGATGATTCTCCCGGCGGCCGCGCCCCTCCTCGCGCCGGGCGCCTCGGCCGTCCTTCTCGTGAAGCCGCAGTTCGAGTCGGCCCGCGGCGAGGTCGGAAAGGGGGGCATCGTCCGCGAGGCGGCGGTCCGAAAGCGTGCGGTCTCCCGCGTCGCCGCCGCTGCGGAATCACTCGGACTTTCGCCGCTCGGGACGATGCCATCTCCGATCCGGGGCGCGGACGGGAACGAGGAGTTCCTCTCCGCTTTTCGGGCGGCTGGCAGGCCCGATTCGCGCTAAATTCTCCGCTGTGAACGCGGCCCGCAAGTCCCGACGGATCAGGCGGGTCGGGCTCGTGACCCGCTACACGAGCCGGGAGGCTCTGGACCTCTCTCGCCACCTCGAGCGATCCCTCCGGAGGCGGGGTCTCATCGTGGTCCACGACGCGGAGTCGAGCGCGACGCGAGGCATCCCCGGTGGCCTGCCCCGTTCCGAAATAGCCCGTGGCGTCGACCTCGTCGTGACGCTCGGAGGGGACGGCACGCTCCTTTCCGTCGCGCGCCATCCGGCTCCGGGAGTGCCGGTCCTCGGAGTCGACATCGGCGGGACGCTCGGCTTCCTGACGGCGTGCGGCCCGGAGGAGTTTCCACGGCTCCTCGAGGGCGCGCTCGCGGGCGAAGCGCCGGTCGAGCCCCGTCATCTCCTCGCGGTGACGGTGACCGAAAGCGGGCGGCCGCCGCGGCGATACCAGGTCGTTAACGACGCCGTCGTCTCCCGGTCCGCCCTCGCGCGCATCGCGACCATCCGCGTCTCCGCAGACGGCGCCGTCGTATCGAGGTATCGGGGCGACGGCGTCATCGTCTCCACGCCGACCGGCTCGACCGGCTACAACCTCTCGGCGGGGGGCCCGATCCTGGAGCCACGCATGCCGGCGATCGCCCTGACGCCGATCTGCCCGCACACGCTGTCGCTCCGGCCTCTCGTCCTTCCCGACTCGGTGCGCCTCGAGCTCGCGGTCGAAGGGGAGCCGACCGACGTTTTCCTGACGCTCGACGGTCAGGCCGGTTTCCCTGTCACGTCCGCGATGAGGATCGCGGTCGCACGGGCCCGGATCGCCGTAGGCCTCGTCCGCCACTCGGAGGACTCGTTCTTCGACGTCCTTGCCGGGAAGCTTTCTTTCGGCGGCGGCCACGGGCGCGGGAGCCGTTAGGGCGGCATGGCGAAACAGGGAGACGGTTCCGGGCCGGCGGGGGGCCGAAGGCATCGCGTCCGCATCCCCCATCCTCACCTTCCCCACCTGACGCTGACCCAGGTCCGGGTTCTCCGGCTGTTCGGGCTCCTCCTCGTACTCTTCCTTCTCGTCCTCTACGCCGTCGCCCGGTCGGTCCGGTTCCAGGAGCTGCTCCGCCGCAGGGCGGAGATGCTCCTCACGGAGAGGCTGGGGCGCCCCGTCGCGATCGGCAGCTTCGACCTCTACCTCATCCCGCCCGCTTTCGTCGTCCGGAACGTGAGGCTGGCGAACGACCCGCGCGGCGTCCCGGGACCCTGCTTCGCCGCGGCCGAGATCGAGCTGCGCGGCATCCCGTCGCTCTTCGGGCGGCACCTCGTCCTTCCGAGATTCCGCGTCGTGTCGCCGACGGTCGTCTTCGAGATCTTCGACGACGGGACGAGCAACTTCTCCCGTCTCCTGGCCGGGAAGAAGGGCGGCGCGGAGGGAGGCCTCGAGGTTTCGCTTTCGGAGGCCGTCGTCCAGCGGGCCACGCTCCGGTTCCGGGACTGGAAAGCACGGGTCGACGCCATCGTCGAGGACGCCGCGTTCACCTCCCAGGGACGATGGTTCGGCGCCACGTCGCATCTGGAGCTGAGGGCGCGAAAGGCCAGGCTCAGGATCAACGACTACGAAACGCTCGAGTGCGCCCTCGGCATCGCGGCCGACCTCTCTCCCGGACGGCTCAGGATCCAGGACCTCCACCTCCGCGGCCCGCAGCTCTCGCTCGACGCGTTTGGCGGCATCGACAACCTCCGCCACCCTTCGATCCAGCTCTTCCCGACGGTCGAGACGCGGGGCGAAGAGCTGGGGAAGCTCTTCGGCATCGGCCTTCCCCTGACCGGAAAGCTTCGCGTCAAGGGGTCGCTCTTCATCCCGGAGGAGGGAGGCGTCGAAGGGCGAGGCTCCTTCGACCTCCCGGACGGCTCCTTCGGCCCCTTCAGGATGAAGGCCGCCGGCCTGCTGCACGTCGATCAGGCCGGCGTCCTCGTGCAGGTGACGAGGGCGGAATACGGTGGCGGGACGCTCGAGGCGCAGGTCCGGGTCGAGCGCCTGAGGAACCCCCCGCTCCCGGTCGACCTGGTCGTACACGGCCGGGGGATCGGCTTCGAAAGATTTCTGGCCGACCTCGGCCTCCCGGGGACGGGGATGATCGGCCGGGCCGACCTCGACTCGACGCTGACGTGGGGGCGCGGCGGCATCGAGAGGGCCAGCGGCGCCGGCTCGCTGAAGGTCGTCGCGGACACCGGCGCTCCCGAAGTGCAGGGACGCCATCCGCTCCCGACGTCGGGCGGCGGGCCGCTCCTCGTGAGGGAGGGCCAGATCCTCTTCGACCGGATGTCCTTCGTCACGAAGGGGGGTCTGCACACGCAGCTGGACGGCTCCATCGCGATCGGCAGCTGGACCCCCGACCTGACGATTCGAGCAGAGGCGAGTGACCTCACGGAGCTGGACCGGACGGCGGAGAACTGGTACGCCGCCATCCAGGGCGAGCCCCTGGAGCCCCCTCTCGGCCTGGAGGGCTCCGGGCGGATCGAAGCGCACCTGACGCGCGCCTTCGGCGACCCGCGAATCGAAGGGAGCTTCAAGGCATCGGGCCTTCTCCTGCGCGGCGTGCGCTTCGGGGAGGCGAGCACCGCCTTCACCGTCGACCGCCGCGTCGCGAGCTTCGCACCGTTTGCCGCCACCGACGGCCCGGCATCGCTCTCGGTGACGGGGGAGATCGGCTGGGGCGGGTCCCTTGGGTCGCATTACCGGCTCCAGGACCTCGTGACGGAGGTCCGTGCGTGGCCGCTCGAGCGCCTCCTGAGGTTCCTCGACATCGACCTCCCGATGTCGGGGCCGGTCTCGGGGCGACTACCCCTCTCGGGAGTGACGCCGGCCCTGACCGGCCGCGCCCCGATCGTCTGGGAGAAGGCCTCGGCCTGGGGTCAGCGGATAGACCGCGTCGAGGGAGCTCTGGCCTTCGAGGGAGACCGGATCAGGATCTCCGGGGCCGAAGCCGCTCTGGACGGCGGGACCGCAACGGGTGAAGGGTTCTATCGCTGGGGCGACGGCGGCTTCGAGGTCTCCCTCGACATAGCCGCTGTTCCCCTCGGCGCCGTCGGGAAGGTCGCGGAATCGGCGCCCCAGCTCGCGGGCCGCGTGACGGCTCGGCTCGCAGGCGAGGGGACACTCGCGAAGCCGACCCTGACGCTGTCGGGGTCGCTGGCGGAGACCCGCTGGGGCGAGAGCGTCCTCGGCGAGCCGGGACGGCCCATCGTCTTTTCGGCGCGGATGAAGGACGGGGCGTGGTCCGCCGGAGTGGAGATCCCGGGAGCCGCCTCGTTCACCGCCACGACACCCGCCTCGCCGAAGTCAGCCACCTCGATCCGTCTGACGGGGGAGCACCTCGCCCCCTTTTCGGCCGTCATCGGCCTCCCGGCGGAAGCGGGATTCGACGGGCGGCTCGATCTCTCCGCGACGCTCCGGCCGCCGGCCGGCGAGGCGTCATGGACCGGAGAGGGCGAGCTGGCGACGCTCGCGGCGACCCTCTGGGGCCACACGATCTCGATCCGCCGTCCGGTGCCCTTCCGGATCGGGCAGGGGCGGATCGCTGTCGACAGGGCGGAGCTCGCGGAGATCGCCGGGCCAGGAGGTGAAAAGCCGCTCGCCCCCTCGACGGCTACCTTGGAAGGCTATCTGGGGCTCGATGCTCCGTATCCGCTCGAGATTTCCGCCTCTGCGAGCGTGAATGCGAACCTCCTTGGACCTCTGGTCGCGCCTGCGGCGCTCTCGGGGCGCCTCATCGTGGAAGGGAAGGCCGCCGGGACGGCCCTGAAGCCCGAGCTCACGGGGCGCGCGACGCTCGAAGGGATCGACGTCAAACCGTCCGGTGGGGCGCCCTTCGAAGCGATCAGGGGGACGGTCATCGTGGCTGGCGGGCACGTCACGGCACGGGACGTCTCCCTCCGCTACTCGGGCGGCACCATCGACCTCAATGCGTCGGCGGCCCTCGAAGGTCTCCGCATGACGGGCCTCCGGGCCGCGCTGCGGCTCGCCAAGCTCCGAATCGAGCCGATGTCGGGATTCAGCGCCATCGTGTCGGGGGACATCCGGCTCGAAGGCGACTCGGCGATCCGGTCGGCGCGGGGCGAGGTCGTCGTGGACCGGGCCCTCTACGCCGCGGATGTCGGTCTCACCCTCGGCTCTCTCCTGTCCGGACGGCGGAGCGTGGTGGTGGCGTCCGTGGCAGGCCCCTTCGACGCGATCGCGCTCGACGTCCGGATCGTTCTTCCCCCCTCGTCGATCGAGGTGCGCAACGACGTCGCCCGGCTGAAGCTCTCGGGCGACCTTCTCCTCCGCGGCAACGTCGGCCGGCCGGTCCTTTTCGGCCAGCTCGAGGCGGAGACCGGAGGGCGCCTGAGGCTCAGGGACCAGAACTACGACCTCGACTCGGGGAAGATCGTCTTCTCGAACCCGTCGCGCATCGAGCCGTTCTTCGACGTGGACGCCGAGACCTCGATCCGGACGAGCGGCGGCGACTACAGAGTCCGGGTCGTCGTGACCGGGACGCCGGAGCGTCTGGCGGCGCGCTTCTCCTCCGATCCTCAGCTGCCCGAGGCACAGATCATCTCCCTTCTCGCGACGGGCGCCCTCCCCCCCTCCGCGATCCCGGGAGCCGGCGGCTCGAGCACGGCCTCCTCCGACGCCTCGGTGTCGCAGGCGGCGCGGGATCTCCTCGCGGGCCTCGCGACGGAGGCTCTGACGAGCCGGACCAAGGAGTTCTTCCGGCTCGACCGGCTGCAGATCGACCCGAACTTCCAGGGCTCGTCGTTCACCGGACCGCGCGTGACGGTCGGCAAGACCTTCGGGAAGAACTTCACGGCAACGATCGCCTACCAGTTCGGATCGGCCAATAACGCGCAGCAGCAGGTCATCTCGCTCGAGTACGAGA
>JBLMYG010000291.1:0-6151 GCA_050258155.1 Acidithiobacillales bacterium | reverse complement strand
GGGGGGCGCCGCCCAAGGCCTCGCTCTCCGTCGAGCCGGGACAAATGGCATTGACCGTGATCCCGGCCTCCCGGAGCTCGCTGGCGAGCGCCTTCGTCAGACCGATGAGGCCGAACTTCGCGGCGCAGTGGGCCACGAAGTTCCCCTCGCCGATCGTCCCGTGGATCGAGCCGATGTTCAGGATCCGCCCCCGCTCCGACCTTCTCAGCGACGGGAGCGCCGCATGGATGAGGAGGTAGGCGGCCTTGAGGTTCGTGGAGAGGACGCGGTCCCACTCCGCTTCATCGAGATCCGCCAGAGCCTTCATCAGGAAGACCCCGGCGTTGTTGACGACGATGTCGAGACGGCCGGTGGCGTCGAGCGTTTTCCGGACGAGCGCTTCCACGTCGGCCCTTCGCGTCACGTCGGCCGGGTGCACGAGGGCACGACCGCCGCTCCGGGAAATCGCTTCCGCCGTCCGGTCGAGGTCCGCCGCCGTCCTCGCCGCCAGGACGACCGTGGCGCCCGACTCGGCGAAGAGACGCGCGATGGCCCGCCCGATGCCGCGCCCCGCGCCCGTCACGATGGCCGTCTCGCCCGAGAGCGGGCGCCCTGGCGAAGGCTCTGGCGGCATCTGGCGAAGGTTAACAGGCGGCCGTGCCGGTGCCTAGAATGACCGGATGGCAACCGGTCCCCGGCTCCTCCTCTTCGACGTCGACGGGACGCTCCTCTCGCCGGGCCCGGGGGCGCGGGCGGCTTTCGCCGGCGCTCTCGAGGAGGTCTTCGGAACGCACGGCGCAATGGACACCTACGCCTTCGACGGGAAGCTCGACCCCCTGATCGTGGCGGAGCTGATGCGCGGGGCCGGGGTCGCAGACGCAGTGATCGCGAGAGGGCTCTCGCGGGCCCTCGACCTTTACGCCGACCGGCTGGAGGCGGCCCTCGCCCTCCAGCGGCCGAGGCTCAAGCCGCGCGTGACCGAGCTTCTCGACCGGGTCGCCGCGGCCCCATCCGCCGTCCCTGCGCTTCTCACGGGGAACGTGGAACGGGGGGCTCGGATCAAGCTCTCCGCGGCCGGGCTCTGGGAGCGGTTCCGTTTCGGGGTCTTCGGGGACGAGGCCGCGCGCCGGGAGGAGCTGGGCCTTCTCGCCCTTTCGAGGGCCCGGGAGACGACCGGCATCTCCTTCGACGGGCGGAGCAGCGTCGTCATCGGCGATTCCCGGCAGGACGTCGCCTGCGGCCGGGCCATCGGCGCAAGGGTCGTCGCCGTGGCGACCGGCAAGACCGCGGCCATAGAGCTGGCCGCCGCCGGCGCCGATGTCGTTCTCCCGGACTTCTCCGACCTCGAGGCCGCAACGGAGGCACTTCTTGGCTAGCCGGGCGCTTTCCCTCGCGCTCTTCGCCCTTGCCCTCCCCGCAGCCGCACAGAAGCCCGGCTCGACCCCCGGGCAGACCGCCGGCCTGGCCGCCGGTCCGCCTTTCGACGTCGCCGCCCGAACCCCCCATCAGATCACGGCCGCGATCGACACGGAACCGACTCGGGACATCCTGACGCTCCTTGCCGGCGGGGACGAGGCGCCGGCCGCTCTCCGTCGGCTCAAGGGCTCGGCGGCGGCCAGGGCAGCCCTCCGGGCAGAAGAGACGAACGCCGAGGACTTCTTCGGTCGACTCGTGACCGCCGCCACGGGGACACCGGACCCCCTTCTCGCCGGCTACGCGGCCGAGGCGCCCGTCTTCAGGGCGATCCTCGACGCGGCCGAGCGCGACGGCCCCTCCATGGTCCCGCTCCTCGCCACGCGCGTCGCTTCCCTCCTCCCCGGAGAGCCGGCCGTGACCGCTCGCCTCGTCGTCGTCCCGTTCCTTGGCGCCGGCGGATTCCAGGAGATCACGCCCGCCCGGGGCGAGGGCACCGTCTACTTCGTCGTCGACCTGCCGCGCCTTCTTCGCGATGCCGGCGGACGGCTGCAGCCCCGGGAAGCCCTCCTCCGGATGCTGCGCGAGAGCGGCTCGGAGGCATGGCAGACGCTCTTCTCGGCCTATTTCCGGAAGCCTCCCGCCTGGCCACAGGAGGAAGGCGCTGACTTCGACGCGCTTCTCGCGATGACCGTCTCCGGGGGCCCTCCGGCGCTTTTCCTGATCCCCGACGAGTTCTTCCCGCTCGACCCGTTCTTCTCCGAGCCCGTCTCCCGCGCCTTCGACCGCTGGAACAAGACCGCCGAGACGCTGCTCAAGCCCGAGACCAGGGAAACCGAGCGCCGTGACCTCCTGAAAGACGCCGGGCAGGGTGACTTCTGGGCGAGGTATCCGGCGATCGTGGGGGCCCAGTTCGCCGATCTTCTCCTCCGGCAGAAGGGGCGCACGGCCTATCTCGCGGCGCTGGCTGCGGGGCCCAGGGCCGTCGCCCGCCTTTACGTCGAGACCGTGAAGGGAACCAAGCACCCCGACCTGAGCAAGACCGTCCGAAAGGCTCTGGAGAAGGGACGGTAGCCCTCGGCTGCATCTGCAGCCGCCGCGTATGAGAGAAGAAATGAACGGACTGCTCTGTGACTAGCGTGTTGGGAGGAGGGGCAGCGGCTTGATGGGCGGCAGGTCGGGGGGGTTGTCGCCCCACTCGCGGAGCTTCGTGTACGTGTAGAGGCCGTCGGAGTGTCCGTCGCCCCACTGGATTTGGAGGGCATACCCGCCGACCGGAGCGGTCCCCCTCACCTGGAACGATTCCGCCACGAGGGGCCGCTCCGGTCCCTTCATCAGCCGTCCGAGGACGTCGCGCTCGCCGACGCACCCGGCGCAGGGGCAGAGCCGCCGGAGCGTCGCCAGCTTGATGTAGCTCTCCGCGCCGTCGCTCCAGAGGATCGCCAGCTCCTCGCCGATGACGGTCACATTCTTCGCTTTCAGACCCACGGGGAGATCGTAGCGGAACGGGCTACTCGTATCGCAGGGCCTCGATCGGATCCAGCCTTGCCGCCTTCACGGCCGGGTAGAGTCCGAAGAAAAGCCCGATCGAGATCGAGACGCCGAGCCCGAGGAGGATGCTCCAGAGCGGCGTGGCCGTGGCGAGCGGCGAGACGTTCCGGACGACGACGGCCGTCACGAGCCCGAGCGCGACGCCGGCCACGCCGCCGAGGGCCGTGAGGGTCATCGCCTCCGTCAGGAACTGGAGCGAGATGTCGCGCCGAAGCGCCCCGACGGATTTCCGGAGGCCGATCTCCCTCGTCCGCTCCGTCACGGAGACGAGCATGATGTTCATGACGCCGACGCCGCCGACGACGAGCGCGATCGCGGCGATCAGGACCATGACGCCGGAGATCGCGTTCGTGACCGCGGTCATCTGCTGGATCATCTTCTCGGCCGTGAAGATGGCGAAGTCGTTCGGCTTGTTGAACGGAACCTTCCGCCGCATCCGGAGGATGGTCGTCCCCTCCTCGATGGCCCGCTCGACGAGCTCCGGCGTGCGGGGGATCGTCGCGATGTGGAGCGTGTCGCCCTTCGAGTTCTTGAACTGGGGGAAGTACTTGTCGAAGGTCGTGATCGGGATCATCACGATGTTGTCGGGCTGCCCGCCGAACGCTCCGGATCCCTTCTTCCCGAAGACGCCGATGACACGCATCCGCTTTCCGACGACCGTGATGTACTGGTCGATCGGATCCTTCCCCTTGAAGAGCGCGTCCTTGACGTCGGTCCCTATGACGGCCACCTCGCGGGCGTGAAGTACGTCGATCTCGGAGATGTTGAGCCCGTCGCCGATCGTCCAGTTGTTGCAGATGGCGTAGTTCTGCGTCACGCCCCCGACGAAGGGGGAGCTCGCCTCGTTGCCGTTCCCCTTCACCGCCGGAGTCCCCCAGTAGTACCGCTCGGGCGAGACGGCCGCGATCGACGGCGCGAGGCGCGCGATCGCCTCGGCGTCCTCGATCGTCAGGTCCTTCCGATTCCGCTCCTCCTCAGGGATTCTCTGGCCGCCGCCGAAGCGGGGCTCGTACTTCTGGAACTGGACCAGCGTCGTCCCCCACGACGTGAAGGCGTCCTCGGCGTTCCGGTTGAAGCCGGTCACGAGGGCGACCATGGCGATGACGGTCCAGACGCCGATGACGATGCCGACGATCGTGAGAGAGGCGCGAAGCTTGTGCGCCCTGAGGGCGGTCAGGGCGAAGCGGAGGTTCTCCGCCAGGGTCCGGCGCAGGGCGTCGAGGACTCTCTGGGGGCTTACCTTCGGGCGCCCCCAGACCCCCAGGACTTGGTTCCTACTCATGACGAAGTGCCTCAATGGGGGGGAGGTGCGACGCCTTGACGGCAGGGAAGACCCCGGCGGCCAGGCCGGTCAGGGTCGCCAGGACGAGGCCGGAGGCAATGAGGCCCGCCGTCACGCGGGCCGGGAGGGGAGAGAAGGCGTCGACGCAGAGGGCGACGGTCCAGCCGAAGAAGACCCCGAGGGCCCCCCCGCCGAAGGCGAGAAGGATCGCCTCGAGGAGAAACTGCCAGCGGATGTCGGCCTTCCGCGCCCCGACGGCGAGGCGGAGGCCGATCTCCCTTGTTCGCTCGACCACGGAGACGAGCATGATGTTCGCGATGACGATGGCTCCGACGACGAGAGAGATGCCGCTGATGAAGACGAGGAGCGAGAAGGCACCGGCGGAGATGGTGCGCCAGACGGTCTGGATGGCTTCCGACGTGACGAAGGAGACCGGCTCGGGCGCGTCCGGCTTCAGCCGCCGGATGGCCCGGAAGATCGTCCGCATCTCGTCCATCGAGGCGGGAACGCCCGGCACGCCCCCTTTCGCCCGGACGTAGGCGGCGATGTTCCGGTTCGTCCCCCAAGCCTTGCAGAGAGTCTCCCGGGGGACGTAGACGACGTTGTCCTGGCTCTGCCCGAGGACCGATCCCTGCTTGGCGAGGACGCCGATGACGCGGAAAGCGATCCCGCCGATCTGGATCGTCTTCTCGAGGGGGTCGACGCGCGGGAAGAGCTGCTCCTCGACCTCCGAGCCGATGACGGCCACGAAGGCGCGGCTCTCGTTCTCGTTCTCCGTGAAGAACCGCCCCGCCGAAAGGTCGAGGTTCCTGAGGTCGGCGATGTTGGCGGTGGCGCCCGTGATGTTCACGTCCGGGACCCGCTCGCTCTCCCGCTTCACCGGCTTCTGCAGCCCTGTGACCATCCCGACCGTCTCCGCGGTCTTCGAGAGGCGGATCATCTCCTCCACCTCGCGCTTCTCGATCCGTTTCCGCTTGAGCGCCTGCAGAAACTCGTCGCGCGACGTGATGATGCCGAAGCGCGTCACGGCATAGACATCCGGCGCCACCGTGAAGAGCTTCGTGGCGACGTAGTTGTTCATCCCCGTGATGACGGCCACGACCGCGATGACCGTCATGACGCCGATGATGACGCCGAGGAGCGTCAGGAACGAGCGGAGCTTGTGGGCGGTGACGGCCCTCCAGGCGACGCGGAGGAGCTCGCCGACGAGCATCGGGCCTACGAGGACTTCCCCGCGGCCGGGGCGGAGTTGTCGACCTTGACCCGGTCGCCGATCTTCAGGGAGCGGAGGGCCTTGAAGGGTCCCGTGACGACTTCGTCCCCCTCCGCGAGCCCTTCGAGGACCTCGACCTTCAGCTCGGCCGTGATCCCCGTCCTGATCTGCCGGAAGTCGACGGTGCCGTCCTTCTTCACGACGAAGACCCCCTCGACGTCCTTCTTCCTCGCTTCCAGCGGGTCCTTCGCTTCGCCCCTGGCAGGCGCTGGCGTCGGGGTGCTCGCCGGCTGCTTCCCTTTCTCGGGGCGCATCAGCGTCGACTCGTCGGCCACGACGAGCGCCGGGATCGGGACGGCGAGGGCGCTGGGCCGCCGGTCGGTCTCGATGAGGCCCGAGACCGAGAAGCCGGGGCGAATGTTCCGGGGCGGCTCGAGAACCTGGACCTTCACCTTGAACGTCACGGCCGAGGAGTCGGTCCCGAGGGCCGACTTCGTGATGGGGCTCCCCCCGATCTCGGTGACCTTGCCGTCGAACTTCTTCTCCGGGTAGGCGTCGAAGGTCAGCTTCGCCTTCTGCCCGAGCTTGACGTGGGGGATGTCGGTCTCGTCCACCTCCATCTCGGCGTCGACGACCGACATGTCCGAGACGGTCAGGAGAACGGTGCCCGGGTTGTTCATCGTCCCGATGATGGCGTTCTCTCCCTGCTCGAC
>JBLMYG010000290.1:0-3296 GCA_050258155.1 Acidithiobacillales bacterium | reverse complement strand
TCCGCCGCGAGATGAGCGAGGCCGAGAAGGCGCTCTGGGGGATCGAGAAGCTGAACGTCCCGCGCTCCGGGATCCCGGCCGTCACGCACGTCGACTACTCGGCCCGCCTCCAGACGGTCCGGCGTGAGGCGAATCCGCTCTATCACGACATCCTCCGGGCCTTCTTCCGGAAGACCGGCTGTCCCGTCGTCGTCAACACCTCGTTCAACGTCCGGGGCGAGCCGATCGTCTGCACTCCCGAGGACGCCTACCGCTGCTTCATGCGGACCGCGATGGACGCGCTCGTCCTGGAGAACCACCTCCTGCTCCGCGAGGAGCAGCCCGAGTGGCGCGAAGGGGACGAGTGGCGGAAGACGTTCACGCTGGACTAGGCCGATGGCGGATCATTCGCGGCGCCGCGCCGCTCTCCACGCGGCGCTGACCGTCGTCGCGGCATCGCTGACGACGCTGGCCTTTGCCGAGGCGATTCTCCGGATCGTCCCGGGGCTCGCGCGCTCGCAGGCGCTCCCCGATTACGGCGACGCCGTCCGGACGGGCGGGCTGGGCCCCGGCGGGCTTCTCAAGGAGGGCTTCTCCGGAAGCCTGACGGACGGACTCGGCGGCAGGATTTCCTGGACGAACAACGCGGCCGGCTTCCGCAGCCGCGAGGAGACCTCGAAAGCGCCCGAACCCGGGACGTTCCGCATCCTCTCGATGGGGGACTCCTTCACCGCGGGCTACCGGGTGGACCAGGAGGCGACCTTTTCCCGGCTGCTCGAGAAGTCGCTCCGCTCCGGCGGGGTCCCCGCGGAGGTTCTAATCGCCGAGATCGAGGAGCCCTCCACCGGGCTCTGGTGGCTTCTTCACGGCGGCTTCGACTGGCGTCCGTCGCTCATCCTCCTCGGGGTGACGCTCGGAAACGACGTGGCACAGTCCTTCTTCTCCGTAGATCCGCCGGGTGACTACAGGATCGAGGTCCGGGACGGGCGCGTGGAGATGGAGCAGCTCGCGAGCCCGACGCCGGTTCCCGACCGGCCCGAGTTCGCACTCCAGCTCCCCTCGTCCGCGCTCGTCCCGGGTGCGCCGCAAACGGTCTCCCCCGTGCGCCGGCCCCTTCGACTTCTCGACCTCCTCCTCGGTCCGCTTCCTCAGCCGATCACCCCCTCGCGCGGGGCGTCCTCGCCTCACGTCCTGTTCGACGGCACCACTGGCCTCGGGATCTACCTGAAGGACCCGCCGCGAGAGATCCTCCTCGCATTCGACCGGCTGGAGCGGACGCTCCTGGCGCTGACCACCGCGAGCCGGCAGCGAGGGATCGACGCGCTCGTCGTCCTCTTCCCGCAGCGCTTCCAGGTTCAGCCGGAAGACTGGAGGGCGACGGTCCGCGCGTACGGACTGGCAGCCGCGACCTTCGACCTCGAGGCCCCGGGGCGCCGACTAACGGCCTACTGCGCGGCGAACGGAATCCCGTGCCTCGACCTCTCGGCTCCCCTCCGCGAGGAGCATGCCCGGACGGGGCGCAGCCTCTACCTACCGGGAGGCGACATGCACTGGAACTCCTTTGGACACAGGGCGGCTGCGGCGGCACTTCTCCCGGCCGTTCGCTCGCGCGTGCCGGCGAAGACGCCCTGATTCAAAGTCCTCATCCCCGGCCCCGCCGGTGGGCCCTACCATCGCTGCGGATGGCCCGTCCGGCGTGGCCCCGTTCCGGAATCCCCGGAGACGACGAGAAGAGAGGGTGATTTCCCATGAAGACTGCGTTCAACCCCTTCGAGATGGCGCAGGCCCAGTTCGACAAGTCGGCCGACATCCTCGGACTCGACGCGGCGACGCGGGACCTTCTGCGGAGCCCTCTCCGCGAATACCACTTCGCGATTCCCGTCCGGATGGACGACGGGAAGGTCAAGGTCTTCCGCGGCTTCCGCGTCCAGCACAACGACGCCCGCGGCCCGTCGAAGGGGGGAATCCGCTTCCACCCCCAGGAGACCGTCGACACGGTGCGGGCCCTCTCGATGTGGATGACCTGGAAGTGCTCGGTCGTCGACATCCCGCTCGGCGGGGCGAAGGGGGGCGTCGTGTGCGACCCACACAACCTCTCGGCGCGCGAGCAGGAAGGGATCTGCCGCGGGTGGGTCCGGCAGGTGGCGAAGGACGTCGGGCCGCTTCAGGACGTTCCCGCCCCCGACGTCATGACCTCGCCGCAGCACATGCTCTGGATGCTCGACGAGTGGGAGACGATCCACGGCTACAAGGCCCCCGGCTTCATCACGGGGAAACCTGTCGGCATGGGCGGCTCGCTGGGGCGGACGGAGGCGACGGGCTACGGCGTGGTCTACACGCTCCGGGAGGCGCTGAAGGGGCTGAACATGGACGTCGCGCGGACGAAGGCGAGCGTGCAGGGGTTCGGCAACGTCTCCCAGTTCGCCGTCCGTCTCTACCAGAGGCTCGGCGGAAAGGTCGTCTGCGTCTCGTCCTGGGACCAGGCCGACCAGACGAGCTACGCCTTTCGGAAACTCGACGGCATCGACCCGGACGCCCTCCTTGGAATCACGGACCCCTTCGGAGGCATCGACAAGAAGAGAGCCGCCCAGCTCGGATACGAGGTCCTTCCCGGCGAGGCATGGATCGAGCAGGACGTGGACGTCCTGATGCCGTGCGCCCTCGAGAACCAGGTCACCGGCGAGTCGGCCCGGAAGATCAGGGACCGGGTGAAGATCATCGCCGAGGGGGCCAACGGCCCGACGACGCCGGAGGCCGACAAGGTGATGAAGGAACGGAGCATCTTCGTGATCCCCGACTTCCTCGCCAACGCCGGAGGGGTGACCTGCAGCTACTTCGAGCAGGTGCAGAGCAACATGAACCACTACTGGGAGCAGGACGAGGTTCTCGGCAATCTCGACGTGAAGATGACCGCGGCCTTTCACGCCGTCTCGGACCTCGCTCGGAAGCAGAAGCTTTACATGCGGGACGCGGCCTACGTCATCGCGGTCAGCCGGGTGGCGAAGGCCTGTCACGACCGCGGCTGGGTCTGACCCCGTGTCCGGGCCTTCCGGGGCCCTATCGCTTCCCCCCTTCGGCCGGAACTTCTTCGGAGGTGCCGAGAGTCTGACCCGGATCGGCCTCGGGGCCGCTCCGGGTCGAGGTGGACGGGCGTTCCGGGCGTGGGATCATATTCCGGAGGAGGGACAGCTCATGATGCCGCCCGGCGGACCGGTCGACACGATCCTCTACGCCCTTCAGGAGCGGGCCAAGGAGCTGACCTGTCTCTACCGCGTCAACGAGATCTGCAATCGTCCGCAGTCCTCGGTCGACGAGAT
>JBLMYG010000289.1:0-4105 GCA_050258155.1 Acidithiobacillales bacterium | reverse complement strand
GAGTGGATCGCCGCGTATCTTCCGGGCGAGCCCCCCTCCATGGCGGCCCTCCGCGAGACGCTGACGGCTGCCGGCTTCGTCGTGGAGACGGTCGAGGGGGACGGGCCCGCGGCGGTCCTCGACGTCGAGATCACCGCGAACCGCCCCGACGCGATGTGCCACCGTGGGCTCGCCCGCGAGGCGGCCGTCGCGCTCCGGCGCGCTTTTCGCGACCCGGAAGCGGGCCTCTCGATTTCCGAAGAGGCACCGGCGGCGGAGAGGCTGGCGAAGGTCGTCATCGAGGAGCCGTCGCTCTGCGACCGGTACTCGGCCCGCGTCCTGACCGGTATCGGGGTCGGCGCCTCCGGCGCCGCGCTCTCGGAGCGGCTCGCGGCGCTCGGGGCCGGCCTGATCTCCGCCCCGGTCGACGCCACGAACCACGTCCTCTGGGACATCGGGCAGCCGCTTCACGCGTTCGACCTCGATCGGCTGGCGGCAGGACCGGACGGCCTCCCGACGATCGTCGTCCGGAGGGCCCGCCCGGGCGAGAGGCTCGTCACGCTCGACGGCGTCGAGCGGCTCCTTTCGCCGGAGCACCTCGTCATCGCGGACGCCGAGCGGCCCGTGGCGCTCGCGGGCATCATGGGCGGCCTCGAGACGGCGATCTCCCTGAGGACGACCCGTATCCTTCTCGAGTCGGCCCATTTCGATCCGGGCGTCGTCCGGCGAGGAGCGCGCCTCCTCGGGATGCACACCGACGCCTCGCACCTCTTCGAACGCGGGACGGACCCCGAGGCGACGGTCGAAGGGCTCGACCGGGCCGCGCGGCTGATCCTCGCGGAAGGGGGCGGGACGATCGCCAGCGGGGTCATCGACGTCCGGCCGGTCCGGCGCCCGGAGCGGGCTCTGACCTTGCGGATGACGCACCTCCACGCTTTTCTCGGAATCGCGATCCCGCCCGCGCGCTGCGAGCAGATCTTCGCGGGGCTCGGATTCCGTCCGGTTCGGCGAGACGGCGACCTTCGAGTCGTCGTCCCGTCGTGGCGTGTGGACGTCGAGGCGGAGGTCGACCTCGTCGAGGAAGCGATCCGCTGCGAGGGGTACGACCGCCTGCCGGAGACGCTCCCGGCCCCGCACGTTCCGTCGGCCGAGCGGCGGGCCACGGAGTTCGAGGATCGGGTCCGTGACCTCCTCGTCGCGCAGGGGCTCCTCGAGGCCACGACCTACTCGTTCGTCGCCGAGGAGGAGAACCGCCCCTTCGAGTCCGCCGCCCCCGGAGCGCCGGTCACGCTGGAGAACCCTCTTGCCGAGCCCTTCTCGACGATGCGCGCGACGCCCGCCATCGGCCTTCTCCAGAGCGCTCGGCACAACGTCCGGCGCGGGATCCGCGATCTCGGCCTCTTCGAGGTCGGCCATGCCTACGGCCGCATGGCCCCTTCCGGGACTCTCGAGGAGCGAATCCGGGAGGAGCGGCGGGTGGCGCTCCTTCTCTCGGGCGAGAGGCGCCGGCACTGGTCGGAGGAGCCCCGTCAGGTCGATTTCTTCGACGGGTCGGGCGCCGTCGCGGCGCTCTTCCGCGGCCTCGGCCTGCCGGATCCTTCTTTCGAGGAGGCCTCGCTTCCTTTTCTGGCCCCCGGGCGGGCCGCGGCGATCGTGGGAGCTGACGGCGAGCGGCTCGGGTGGGTCGGAGTCCTCTCGGGATCCCTCGCGACGGCCTGGGATCTCCTGGAGCCCGTCCTCGTGGAGGTCGATCTCGGGCGCCTTGCCGGAAGCGTTCCGCCGCGGCCCGGCTCGGTCGAGGCGCCCGCGAGGCTTCCGGGGAGCGAGGTGGACCTGACGGTGACGCACCGGCTGGCGGTCGCCTGGCGGGACCTCGAGTCACGGCTTCGCGCCGGCGCGCCCGCGGAGCTCCTCGCCGTCGAGGCGAAAGGGCGGTATCGCGGCGCCGGGGTCCCCGAGGGATTCGTCAAGACGTCGCTGACGCTGCGGTTCGGGTCTCCCACGCGGTCGCTCTCCCGGGAGGAGATCAACGCGTGGCGCGACGCGGCTGCGGCCCGGCTCCTCGGGATGCCGGAGACCAAGGTGGACGGCATTCCGCCGCCGGGCGCCTGAACGGAGGAGAAGATGGCCACGAACGAGAACGCCCCCAAGGGGAAGACCGAGAAGGCCGCGGAGCTCGACCCGCTCGAGAGCGCCTTTTCGAAGCTCGAGACGAGGGTCGAGGAGCTCGCCCGGCGCCTGAAGGCGACCCTGGAGGAGAACGGAAAGTTGAAGGCCGCAGCTGCGGCCGGAGAGGCCGATCGCCAGAAACTCAGGGCCGACCTCGCGGAGGCGAAAAAGGCGGCAGGGAAGGGAGACGAGGCGGCATCGGTGCTCCGGCGGTACGAGACCGAAAGGGCCGAGGTCAAGGCCCGCATCGAACGGCTCATCGCCTCGCTCGAAGGCGCGTGAGCCGTCCTTTCGGCGGGCGGAACCGGCTGAATCGGCGTGCTATTCTCGCCGCGGGTTTCCGCACGGAGCCCCGGCGAGATGAAGAAGCAGACGCAGGCCACGCAGGTCGAGATCTACGGCCAGACCTATTCGGTCCGGGCCGCCGCGGACGCGGAGTACATCAACGATCTGGCCGCCTTCGTCGACCGGAAGATGCGCGAGGTCGCTCAGGAGGCGGCCACCGTGGATGCCACGAAGATCGCGATCCTCGCGGCGCTGAACATCGCCGACGACTACTACCAGTTCCGAGTCAGGCTCTCGGAGGGTGATCCGGGGCGCCTCGCGAATCGGGCGACGCGCCTCGTCGAGAGGCTGGACGAGATTCTGGGATCTGCTCCCGGTGGCGTTCCGGCGAGTGCCGGAGAAGAATCGATCGGCGCCCTGCGCGGTGCGTGAATGGGCTTATGTCCTTGAACCGATATTTACGTCGAGGAGCTTCCGTTGACGGGCCACCCTGTGACGCCCCTGATGGGGAACTAATGGGCCGCCCTGGGGACTCCGCCCTGTTTTTCGCAGGGTTCATGCGACGGCGCCCACACGGCCGATGCGGGGGCCTTTTTCCTGGACGATCGAACCGGAGCAGGGCCCCGAATCCCGTCTGACCTTCCCGACCCGGGTCGCCCCTCGCGAGCGAGACCGACGAGGGGGAGAGTCCCGTGACGTTTGAGACCATCCTGGCGATCCTGGAGGCCGTCGTCTTCGTCGGCCTGGTCGCCCTGTTCTTCTGGATTCTCAAGACGAAGAGTGCGGCCGACGTCCTGAAGACGGAAGCCGAGCTCGATGCCCGAAAGGTCGCCGAGGCGGCGCGCCTCGCCGCCGAGACGGAGGTCCGACGGGCGGAGGCCGCCGCGCAAAAGGCCGAGCTCGACGCCAAGGAGCGCCTGCTCAGGGCGCGCGAGTCGCTGGAGCAGGAGACGGCCCGCCAGCGCGCCGAGCTGACGGACATGGAGAAGCGGATCCTCCAGAAGGAGGAGTCGCTCGACCGGAAGCTGACGGTCCTGGAGAAGCGGGACCAGGAGAGCGAGAACCGGGCACGGAACCTCGACAAGCGCGAGAAGCGAATCGAGGAGCTCGAGGCGGATGCGGTCCGGGCGGCCGAGGAGCTCGTCGCGGAGCGGCGGCACAAGCTCGAGGAGCTCGCCGGCCTTTCGGCCGAGGAGGCCAAACGGAACCTCTTCCGGGAGCTGGAGAACGAGGCGCGCCTGGAGGCGACCGGCCTGATCCGCGCCATCGAGGAGGACGCGGTCGAGAACGCCAACCAGAAGGCGAAGCGGCTCCTCTCGATGACGGTCCAGCGAATGGCCTCGGAGCACGTCGTCGAGACGACGGTCTCGGTCCTCGACCTCCCGTCCGACGACATGAAGGGGCGGATCATCGGCCGCGAGGGGCGGAACATCCGCGCCGTCGAGGCCGCGACGGGGGTGGACATCATCATCGACGACACCCCGGAGGCCGTCATCCTGTCGTCCTTCGACCCCATCCGGCGCGAGGTGGCGCGGCGCGCCCTCGAGCGCCTCATCCAGGACGGACGGATCCACCCGGCCCGGATCGAGGAGGTCGTCGAGAAGGTCCGGTCGGAGCTGTGGGAGACGATCAAGCAGGCGGGGGAGGCCGCCGCGTACGAGTTCGGCATCCC
>JBLMYG010000288.1:0-4115 GCA_050258155.1 Acidithiobacillales bacterium | reverse complement strand
CGAGCGAGCCGAGATCCTCGCCGGTCAGCTTTCCCTTCAAGGCGTCGAGATTGAACTTCGCGGCGACGAGAACCTGCTGGAGATGGTCGTGGAGAACACCTGCCAGCCGCTGTCTCTCCTTCAGCTCGGCCTGTGTCAGCTTCGAAGCGAGCGCCCAGAGCTGGACGGCCCGGTCTTCAGCTTCCGCCGTCCGCTCCAGGACGCGCTGTTCCAGCGTCTCGTTCAGCTCCCGCAGCCGCCTCTCCGCCTCCTTGCGTTTCGTGATGTCGCTGAAGACCACTGCAAAGCGGCCCGGATCCGAACGCCAGGCGAAGGCTTCGTACTGTCTCCCCAGATTCGAGACCGGACCCTCGACCCGTTCCCCCACGCCGCTCTTCACGACCCTGTCGAAAGCCTCGATCCAGAAAGGCTCGAATCCCGGGATGACCTCCCGGATCGTTCGCCCGACGGCCCGGTCCGCCGGGAGCCCGGTCAGGCCGGTGAAGGCCGGGTTCACGTTCAGGTGCCTGAAGTCGAAGGGCTTTCCCTCGTCGTCGTAGATCATCTCGGCGACGACGAAGGCCTCCTTCATCGAGTCGAAGAGGGTCCGGTACCTCTTTTCGCTTTCGCGACGCTCTCTCTCGGCTTCCGCTTTCCCTGCACGCGAACGAAGCGACGTGATCCCGTACGCGAGGTCGCCGGCGAGCTCCGAAAGAAGCCCGACCTCCTCGCCCGAGAATGAATCGGGCTCCCTGGAGTAGATGGTGATCGCACCGAATGACTTGCCGTCCTGAAGAAGAGGCAGGACGATCGACGAGGCATAGCCGCGCTTCAGCGCTTCCTCACGCCACGGAGCGAAATCGGGGTCCGTCAGCATGTTCCTGCAGAACACCGGCTTTCCAGTGCGGATCGCCGTCCCCGTGGGGCCGCGTCCGCGCTCGGTGTCCGCTCCTGTAATCCCGAGCGCCTCCACGTCGCCGTGTTCGAAGCCGGCCTGGGCCACCGGCCGGACGCTCTTCGGTTCATCCTCCTCGGCGAAGCCGACCCAGACCCCTGCGTGGCCGCAGTCCTCGACGACGATCCGACAGACATCCTCGAGGAAGCCCGCCTCGTCGGTCGCGTGCAACATGGCCTGGTTGGTGTTGCTGACCGCCCGGAGGGTCCGATTCAGTCTGAGAAGCTCCTGCTCGCTCTTCTTGACTTCCGTGACGTCCTGATTCGAGGTGCGGCGGCCGAAGGCGTTCTCGTCCGGAAAGAAGACCGGCTTGCAGACGTGGCGGATCCAGCGGACAGCACCGTCGCTGCGGACGATCCGGAAGGAGGCCGCGTCGGAGACGTCGGAGAGACGGCACGCAGACCGATGCGACGCGAAGGGAGCGCGGTCCTCCGGGTGGACGATCTGCCGAAGAAGGGCAGGGTCCCTCAGGAACTCGTCCGGCCGTCGGCCCGTGACGGCCTCGCACGCGGGGGAAACCCAGACGAGCTTCCCCCCCGGGTCCTCCAGGTATTCCCAGAAGCCGCTGGATTCGGCGATGAGCCGATGAAGCTCGCGTTGTGCCCGGGGGGCAGTTCGTTCTGGCAGTGTTGTCCTCGAATCAGATTTCCTCGTGTCGGCGAGACCTGTCTTGATGTTAACGCCTTTCCGGAGCGACGTGGCGAATACCGGATCCTGAACGAGCGGCCTTCGATGTTCATAATTAATCGCCAAGATTGACGAGCGGATGGATCGATGCCACGATGCCAAAGCGTGGTCTCCTCTCGCATCGCGCCCTTCGAGGGTCCGCGCGGGAGCTCCCGCGCGTGACCTTCCCGGAGCCATCGCCTCGCCCGGAGGCGACCGGCGAGGGAGCGGAAGTCGAGGCGCAGCGGGCCCTTTTTCAGCGTCCGAGGTTCAGCGTCGTGGCCCGCATCGCGGCCGCCTTCGGGGCGCTCTTCGTCCTCCTGGCCGGGATCACGGTGCTGGCCGTGGTTCTCATCTCCAACCTCAAGGTCAAGCAGGGTTCCCTCGAGCGGGCCTCGGCATACGAGTTCGAGATCCAGCAGGCCCGGCGCTACGAGAAGAATTTCTTCCTTTACGGAACGAACCTCGACGACGCCCTGAGCAGCGTTCACATGGCGGAAACCTATCTCGAGCGCAACCGGGAGGAGCTGGAGTCGGTGCTCGGCGCCCGAAAGCTTGCGGGCTTGCGCGAGAGTCTCGGCGCGTACCGGACGGGTCTCGAGCGCCTGCTCCATCTCTCCCAGTCGCCTTCGGCGGCTCCGGCGGAGGAGCGGCTGAGCCTCCAGACCCTTCTCCGGCGGCACGGCGCCCAGATCGTCGTCGATGCGGAAGAGAACCTCGACCGGGAGCGCCTGGCCGTCCACGCCGCGCTCAACACGGCCCTGGTCTCCGCCGTCGGCTTCCTCGTCTTCATGGTCGTGACAATGGTGCTCGTGGCGGCTTTTCTCGCCCGCACGGTCCTGCAGCCGGTGGCGCGTTTCACGAGATACATGGAGAGGATCGGCGCGGGAGACTATTCGCCGATAACGCCGGTGCGCAAGTACCGCGACGAGTTCTCGAACCTCGCCATGGTCATGAACCGGACGCTGCACGAGCTGAAGGCGCACCAGGAGAGGCTCGTCCACTCGGAGCGGATGGCGGCCGTCGGGTCGCTGACCTCCGGAATCGCCCACGAGCTCAACAACCCGCTCAACAACATCAGCCTGACGACGGAGACCCTGATCAGCGATTTCGCGAGCTTCCCGGACGAGGAGAAGCTCAGGATGCTCGACCAGATCTTCACGCAGGTGGAGCGGGCGAGCGCGACGGTTCGCCAGCTTCTCGACTTCACGCGCAAGGACCAGCCCGCCTTCACCCACGTGGCCGTCGCCGGGATCCTGGAGTCGACGCTCAAGCTGATCGGCAACGAGCTGAGCCTCGCGAAGGTGGAGGCTCGGCTCGAGGCCGACGGGAACCTTCCCGAAGTCCTCGGCAACCCACGCAACCTCCAGCAGGTCTTCCTCAACCTCTGCCTCAATGGCGTCCAGGCGATGCAAAAGGGTGGCATCCTCGCCATCCGTGCGCGCCGGGACGGCGACGCGCTCGTCCGGATCGACGTCGGCGACAGCGGGGTGGGGATCGCGCCCGAGAACCTCGGCAAGATATTCGAGCCCTTTTTCACGACGAAGGAGGCGGGCAAGGGAACAGGGCTCGGGCTGACCGTCGTGAAGTCGATCGTGGAAAAGCACGGCGGCCGGATCACGGTCGAAAGCGGGCTGGGCAAAGGATCGACGTTCACGGTCTTCCTGCCCGTCGCCCCGCCAAAGACGAGGGAGGGGTGACGGGCCCATGAGCTTCTCCGTTTACCTGCCGATCGCCGGAAATGCGGTGAACGTCTTTCTTCTTCTCGGGCTGGGGGGAGTCGTCGGTTTCCTCTCGGGCCTCTTCGGGGTCGGCGGCGGCTTCCTGATGACGCCCCTCCTGATGATGATCGGCGTTCCGGCGACGATCGCTGCCGCCTCGGACTCCAACCAGATCGTGGCGGCATCGGCCTCGGGGACGTACGCCCACGCGAAGGCCGGCTCGGTCGACTTCAAGATGGGGGGTCTGCTCCTCATCGGCGGCCTCGTGGGCGGGTCACTCGGGGTTTTCCTGATCAAGCTGCTCAGGAGCGCCGGCGAGGCGGGCTTCGTGATCACGGCGACCTATGTCCTGATGCTCGGCAGCGTCGGCAGCTACATGTTCGTCGAGAGCCTTCAGGGGCTCCGCGGAGGCCGGCGGAAGGCCCCGGCCGAGGCCGCCCGGCGGCGCTCGAAGCTTTCACGCCTCGTCGAGGCCCTTCCTTTCAGAATGCACTTCGCCCGCTCGAACGTCACATTCTCCGCTCTCGTCCCTCTCTTCTTCGGGGTCTTGGTCGGAGCGCTGGCCGCCGTCATGGGCGTGGGAGGCGGCTTCATCATGGTTCCGGTCATGGTCTACCTTCTCCGGATGCCGATGCACGTCGTCGTCGGAACGAGCCTGTTCCAGATTCTCGCCACCTGCATCAACGTGACGATCCTCCAGGCGGCCGTCAACCACACGGTGGATGTCGTCCTCGCCCTGATCCTCCTTCTCGGCTCGGTCGTCGGCGCCCAGCTCGGCGCCCGGTTCAGCAAGC